>CALRVN010000175.1:0-8407 GCA_943371625.1 Hyphomicrobium sp. CS1GBMeth3 | reverse complement strand
GAAGCCCCGCAGTTGGACGTCACGATCATCGAGAAGCGCGAGGTCTACACCGCGTGCTTCAACTCGAACCACTTCCTCGGCGGGTTCCGCAGCTTCGCGTCGCTGCAGCATGGCTATGATGGCCTGAAGAAGCTCGGCATCAACGTCGTCACCGATACTGCGGCCGATATCGACGCCGGCAAAAAGACGGTCAGGCTCGCCGGCGGGAACGTGCTGCCTTACGACCGTCTGGTCGTGTCGCCCGGGATCGACTTCAACTTCGGCGCGATCGAAGGGTATTCCGCCGAGGCGGCCGAGATCATGCCGCACGCCTGGAAGGCGGGGCCGCAGACGCTTTTGCTGATGCAGCAGCTCGAGGCGATGGACGACGGCGGCGTCGTCATCATGACGGTGCCGGGTAATCCCTATCGCTGTCCGCCGGGCCCGTACGAGCGCGCGTGCATGATCGCGCACTTCCTGAAAACGAAGAAGCCGAAGTCGAAGCTGGTGATCTTCGACGCCAAGAAGATGTTCTCCAAGCAGGGCGCCTTCGAGGAGGCATTCGAGAAATACTACCCGGGCATCATCGACCTCAACCTCACCAACGAGATCGACGATTTCCGCGTCGTGCGCGTCGATCCGAAGAGCAAGGAGGTCGAGACCGCTTCGGGCACGAAGCTGAAGGGCGCGGTGGTCAACGTCATTCCGGTGCAGACCGCGGGCGACATCGCGATTGCCGCCGGCTGCACGGACGACAAGGGCTGGTGCCCGATCAAACCGGTCAATTTCGCGTCGAGCCTGGTCGACGGGGTCTACGTCATCGGGGATGCGGCCATTGCGAACGAGATGCCGAAGTCGGCGTACTCGGCCAACAGCCAGGGCCGGGTTGTGGCTGCCGACATTCTCGCGTCGCTTGCCGGGGCGGAAGCCGCCGCGCCGCGCTACCGCAACACGTGCTGGTCGCTGCTTGCTGCGGACGACAGCATCAAGATCGGCGCCGACTACACGCCGGGCGAAAAGGACGGCAAGGCGATCCTGACGCCGCACGATCCGTTCGTGTCGCAGAAGGGCGAAACGCCCGAAACGCGGCGCAAGAACTACGCCGAGGGCCAGGCGTGGTATCATGCGATCATCGCCGACGCGTTCAACGACAATTCCGCTCTCATACATAAAGGCTGAGCGGGGCGGCCTTGGCTGAATCGCGTTTGGGTCTCGCCCCCGGCTCAAAAGGGCTATAGTGGGGTCACTTCGGTGCCGGGCTGCGATTGGCCGGACCATTGTCATAATTGGCACGCCTGGAAAGCTCGTATTGAGCTTAACGCCAACGCAATGACCCCGGCGTTACGTTGCCGTCTGAACCGGACCAGCCCAAGTCACGATCCGCGGAGGCAAAAATCATGGTCGAGCTTCTTTTTTGCATCGCGCTCCTCGCGGGCACTATCGCGCTTGGTATGTACAAGCCTCCGCTTTGGGGGTGGGCCGTGGCGCTCGCCGTGGGGGCAGTCATCTGGCAGTCGGACGCTGTGCACGGATCTACGGGTCTGTTCGGAGCCATCGTCTGGCTGTTTGCGGCAGGCTTCGCCGCGCTGTCCATTCCTTCCATCCGGCGCGACTACGTCAGCGCGCGCTTGCTGAAGTTCGTGAAGGGCACGCTGCCCAAGGTCTCCGATACGGAGCAGCAGGCGCTGGATGCCGGCACCATCGGCTTCGATGCGGAGCTGTTTTCCGGCACGCCCGACTGGGACAAGCTGCGCGCGATCGCGCCTGTGATCCTGACGCCGGCGGAGCAGGCGTTCCTCGACGGACCGACGGAGGAGCTGTGCAAGCTCGTCAACGATTGGCAGATCCGTCACACCGAGCATGAGATTCCTGACGCTATCTGGGATTTCGTGAAGTCGCGCGGCTTCCTCGGCATGCTGATCTCGAAGGAGCACGGCGGCCTCGGCTTCTCGGCGCAGGCGCAATCGCTGATCATCGGCAAGATCGCGTCGCGGTCGCCGGACGTGGCGACGGTCGTCATGGTACCGAACTCGCTCGGACCAGGCGAACTGATCGAGAAATACGGGACCGAGCAGCAGAAGCGGTTCTATCTGCCGCGGCTTGCGCGGGGCGAAGAAATTCCGTGCTTTGCGCTGACGGGGCCGACGTCCGGCTCCGATGCGGCGACGATGCGCGATGTCGGCACGGTGTTCCGCGGTCCCGATGGCAGTCCTGCGCTGCGGTTGTCATGGGACAAGCGTTACATCACGCTCGGGCCAAAGGCGACGCTGCTCGGACTCGCATTCCGGCTGCACGATCCTGAGAACATTCTCGGCAAGGGCGAAAATCCCGGCATCACGCTGGCGCTTATTCCGACGCGGCACCCCGGCGTGCAGATTGGCCGTAGGCATCTGCCTGCCGGTAATGCTTTTCCGAACGGACCCAACTGGGGCCGCAACGTCGTCATCCCGATGGATTGGGTGATCGGCGGCGAGCCGATGGCCGGACACGGCTGGCGCATGCTGATGGAGTGCCTGGCGGCTGGACGCGCCATCTCGTTGCCGTCGACGGCGACAGCCGGCGCCAAGGCGATGCTGCGGTCATCGAGCGCCTATGCGCGCCTGCGCAAGCAATTCGGACTGCCGATCGCGCGGATGGAAGGCGTCGAGGAGCCGCTGGCACGGCAGATCGAGACGGCCTATGCCTCGGAAGCGGCGCGCGCGGTGACGGCGGCGATGGTTTCGCGCGGCGAGCGGCCGTCGGTGATCTCGGCGCTGATGAAGTATCAGACGACCGAGCGCATGCGCCGCGCCGTCAACGACGCATTCGACATTCACGGCGGCCGTGCGATCTGCGACGGGCCGGCGAACTATCTGCAGTCCGCGTACCAGATGGTCCCGATCGGGATCACGGTTGAGGGCGCGAATATTCTGACGCGCACGCTAATCACGTTCGCGCAGGGCGCGCTGCGTTCGCATCCGTATCTATATCGCGAGATCAAGGCGGCGCAGGATCCCGACCGGACGCGCAGCCTCGACGCCTTCGATGCGGCTTTTGGCGAGCACGTCGCGTTTTCTTTCTCGAACGCGTGCGGCGCCTTCTTCCATAATTTGACCGGCGGTCTGTTCGCGCCAGCGCCGGAGAAATCCTTCGATACGGCAAATTGGTATCGCCAGCTCGCGCGATCGGCGCGCAGCTTCGCCTTCGTCGCCGATCTTTCTGTTGCGACGCTGGGCGGAAGCCTGAAGACGAAGCAGAAGATCGCCGGGCGTCTCGCCGATGCGCTGTCGGAGCTTTACATCCTCGCGTGCGTGCTGAAGCGCTACGAGGATGACGGGCGGCTCTCGGTCGATCGCACATTCGTCGACCTGGCCGCCATGAACGGCCTCTATCGGTTCCAGGAGGCGCTGCGCGGCGTCGTCGACAATTTCCCCGTGCCGGCGGCGCGCTGGGCGATGCGGTTCGCGGTGTTCCCGCTCGGTGCGCACTATCGTCCGGCGCCAGACTATCTCGGCCATCAGGCGGTGAAGCTGCTGCTGGAAGCTCCCGAGGTTCGGGACCGGCTGACGCGGTACATTTATGTTTCGAAGGATCCCGACGACCCGACGGGGCTGCTCGAGGTGGCGCTGAAGAAGGCTGTGGCGGCCGAGGAAGCGGAAAAGAAGCTCGACCGCGCGATCCGGGCCGGAACGCTGCATCGCTATCACGGTGTCGACTGGATCGGTGACGCCATCGAGAAGGGTGTCGTCACGGAGAGCGAAGGTCAGCAGCTGCGTGAGTTGGAAGCGCTTACGGCGCGCGTCGTCGCCGTAGATCATTTCGACGCCGCTGCAGTCAAGCCGAACTTCCGGACGGGTGGCGCCAGCGCGGCGTCACAGTCATCCCGCGGCATGGGCACCGCGGCCGCCGAATAGGATCGATCGCAAAATTGGGCGCGCCGACCGGCGCATGCCCGACGCGAAAGAGGAGTTGTCATGTTCAAAGCCGTATCGCGTCCATTGCCGGGACTGAAGGACTGGCGTTTCTCCGTTGACCAGTGGGGCATCGCATGGGCTGAGTTTGATCGCGAGGGTGAGAGTCAGAACTCGCTCGGTCGCCGGCCACTGGAGGAACTGGGCGAGATTGTTGCCGAGGTGGAGAAGGGCGCGCGCGATAAATCGATCCGCGGGCTCGTCATCCTATCGGGCAAGGAGCGCGGCTTCATTGTCGGCGCCGACATCCGCGAGTTCGCCGAACTCAAGACTGAAACCGATGTCATGGACAATCTGCGTCCGGTGACGGAGCTGTTCGATCGTATCGAACACCTGTCGATTCCGGTCGTGTGCGGCATCAATGGCTTCTGCCTGGGCGGTGGCCTGGAACTGGCGCTGGCGTGCCATTACCGCATCGCGACGCGCGACGCTTCGACCAAGCTCGGCTTTCCCGAGGTGAAGCTCGGCATCTTCCCCGGATTCAACGGCACGGCGCGTGCGATCCGCCAGGCGGGCGCACCGGCTGCCATGGGCATCATGCTGACCGGCAAGATGCTGTCGGCTTCGGCCGCACGCGGCATAGGGTTCGTCGATCAGTTGGTCGAGAGCCGTGGTGCGCTGGTTTGGGCGGCGCGTAAGGCGGTGCTGCGAAACCGCAAGTCGAAGTCGGCGGGTTTCCTGAAGCGGCTGCTGGACAAGTGGCCGGCGCGGCCGCTGCTCGCGAAACGCATGCGGAGTGAGGCGGCGAAGAAGGTGCGCGAGTCGCACTATCCATCGCCGTATCGTCTGATCGATCTCTACGAGCAGTACGGCGGCAACGAGGAAGCGCTGAAGGCGGCCGAGTCGCGCGCCTTCGCGCCGCTCATGGTGTCGGAGCAATCGCGCAATCTGCGACGGGTATTCTGGCTGTCGGAACTGCTGAAGGGTCAGGCGCCGAAGACGCTCGGCTGGCGGCCGCAACGGGTGCATGTCATCGGCGCTGGAACGATGGGCGCCGATATCGCCGGCTGGTGCGTCGCATCCGGCATGGAAGTGACGCTGCAGGACGTGTCGCCCGAGCAGATCAACAAGGGCATCGCGGCGCAGGGCAAACTGTTCGCGCGCAAGTTCAAGACCAAGGCGCAACGGGATGCCGCCAAGGCGCGGCTGATTGCCGACCCCAACGGCGAAGGAATTCCGCGCGCCGATGTGGTCATCGAGGCGATCGTCGAGAAGCTCGACATCAAGCGCAAGGTTCTGTCGGAGGTCGAGGGCAAGCTGAAGCGGGGCGCTGTTCTCGCTACGAACACGTCGTCGCTGCAGATCGAGGACATCGCAGCGGGGCTTGCCGATCCGGGCCGGCTCATCGGGCTGCACTTCTTCAATCCGGTGTCGCTGATGCCGCTGGTCGAGGTGGTGCGTGGGGCGCAGTCGCGCGACGACGACGTCAAGCGCGGGGCAGCGTTCGTGACTGCCATCGACAAGTTCCCACTGATCACCAAGAGCGTGCCCGGCTTCCTCGTCAATCGCGTTCTGACGCCGTACATGTTCGGCGCGATGAAGCGGCTGGAAGAGGGCGAAGACAAGGAGCGGATCGACGAGGCGGCGCGGGCCTTCGGCATGCCGATGGGGCCGATCGAACTGGCCGATACCGTCGGGCTCGATGTCTGTGCGCACGTCGCCAAGATCCTCAATTATCCATCGGCAGGCTCAGCGCTCGAGCGGCTGGTGATCCACGGCAAGCTGGGCAAGAAGACCGGCGAGGGCTTCTACGTGTGGAAGAATGGCAAGCCCGAGAAGCTCGGCCGCCGGCACCAGAGGGAAGAGATGGAGGAACTCGGCCGCGAGCTGATCCAGCCGCTGATTGCCGAGGCGCAGAACTGCCTCGATGCGGGGATCGTGGAGAACGCCGATCTCGTGGATGCGGGCGTCATCTTCGGTACCGGCTTCGCACCATTCCGTGGCGGACCGCTGCACTACAAGGCGGCGCAGGTGCCTGAGGTTCGTGTGCACGCGGCAGCGGCAGAGTAAGCAAGGAAGAGGCTTTCACGATGCAACGTTTCTTGAGACGCGTCGCGGTCATCGGCGGAGCACGCATCCCCTTCTGCCGGTCGAATACGCTGTATGCCGATCTTTCCAACCTCGACCTGATGACGGGGGCGCTCAACGCTCTCGTCGACCGCTACAACCTCAAAGGTCAGCACATCGACGAGGTGGTCGGGGGCGCGGTGATCACGCATTCGAAGGACTTCAACCTCACGCGCGAAGCCGTGCTCGGCACGCGCTTGGCGCCGTCGACGCCGGGCATCACCATGACCCAGGCGTGCGGTACGAGCCTGCAGGGTGCGCTGGGAAGCGCAGCGAAGATAGCCACCGGCGACATCGACTGCGCCATCGCGGTCGGCTCGGATACGACGTCGGATGCACCGCTCACCGTGTCGAAGAAACTGGCACAACGGCTGATCAAGCTCGGGCAGCAGAAGACCTTTCTGGACAAGCTGAAGCAGTTCCAGGGGTTTTCTCCCGGCGAATTGGTGCCCAACGCGCCCGCTAACGCAGAACCGCGTACCGGGCTGTCGATGGGCGAGCACGCCGAACTGATGGCGCAGGAGTGGGACATCACGCGCGCCGAGCAGGACGCGTTCGCGCTCGAGAGCCATCGCAAGGCTGTAGAGGCTTATCGCTCCGGCTACATGGACGATCTCGTGACGCCGTTCTCCGGAGTGTTCCGTGACAACAATGTTCGTGCGGATGCGACGGCGGAAAAGCTGGCGACGTTGAAGACGGCATTCGAGAAGGGCGAGCGCGGGACGCTGACGGCTGCCAACTCGACGCCGCTAACCGACGGGGCCGCGGCGGTGCTGCTCGCGTCGGAGGACTGGGCGAAGAAGCACGGCCTGCCGGTGCAGGCGTACATCACCTATTCGCAGACGGCGGCGAACGACTTCGTCGGGGGCGACGGCCTGCTGATGGCGCCTACAGTGGCGGTATCGAAGATGCTGGAGCGCGCCGGACTGAGGCTGCAGGATTTCGACTTCTACGAGATCCACGAGGCCTTCGCGGCGCAGGTGCTGGCGACCCTGAAGGCCTGGGAAGACCCGACGTATTGCCGCGAGGTTCTGGGGCGAGGCGAGCCGATGGGCTCCATCGATCGCAGCAAGCTCAACGTGCGGGGCTCGTCCATCGCCGTTGGCCATCCGTTTGCGGCTACAGGCGCGCGCATCGTCGGCAATCTCGCCAGGCTGCTGTCCGAGAAGCACGGCCGCGGTCTGATCTCGATTTGCACGGCGGGCGGCATGGGTGTCGCTGCCATCCTGGAATCGAAGGACGCAGCCGAGTTGCACCAGGCCGCTTAGCCGCCTTGGGGCTTGCGGGGCGGTCCCCCTCGACAGAAACCGGAAGGTATGCGAGCACCGCGAACGGAAAATTTCGCGGGGCGCGCATCCGGCATGGGCAAGGACAAGAGCGTTAAGGCGGCGCGGCAACTCGAGGCGGCGAAAGAGCTCGCCCGCGAGCTTGGCAGCAAACTCGACCTCAATGCCTCGCTGCGGCTGTGGGACGGGTCGAAGACGCCGCTCGGGAGCAATGTCACCGGCCCGTTCGAGATTGCGATTGCTGACGCCGGCGTCATCGGCTCGCTGCTGCGCTGGCCGACGCTCGACAACTTCATCCGCCACTACGTCGACAAAGGCATCGATTTTTCCGGCGGCACGCTGATCGATCTGGGCTCGCAGCTCAACAAGGGCGGGCGGTCTGTCAAGCTCAAGGGGCGCGATGCTCTGAAGCTGATCGGCAAGCTGTCGCCGTTTCTGCTCGCGCGCTCGGACGAGGCGGCGGCGGATCAGGGCTTCGAAGGCGAGATCACCGGGCAGCGGCGCAAGGTCGCCGACAACAAGGACTACATCCAGTTCCACTACGACCTGTCGAACGACTTCTACGCGCTCTTCCTCGATCCGGAGATGGTCTACTCCTGCGCCTACTACACGGACTGGAACAACGACGTTGCGCAGGCGCAGCGCGACAAGCTGGAGATGATCTGCCGCAAGCTGCGGCTCAAGGCCGGCGAACGCTTCCTCGACATCGGCTGCGGATGGGGCGGTCTCATCTGTCATGCAGCGAAGAACTACGGCGTGACGGCGCATGGCATCACGCTGTCGGAGGAGCAGCTCGCGTTCGCCAAGGAGAAGATCAAGCGCCTGGGGCTTGAAGACCGCGTCACGGTCGAGCTGAAGGACTACTCCGCGATGACGGGCACGTTCGACAAGATCGCGTCGATCGGCATGTACGAGCACATCGGGCTGAAGAACATTCCGGGCTACATGGCGAAGATGCAGGGGCTGCTGGCGCAGGACGGCTTGTTTCTCAATCACGCCATCTCGCGGCGGGCGCCGAAGCAGGGCTGGTTCAAGCGCGGCATGCGGCCGGAGCAGAAGGCGATCGCGAAGTACATCTTTCCGGGCGGAGAGCTGGACGACATCGGCCACTCGGTGTTCGCGATG
>CALRVN010000174.1:0-8424 GCA_943371625.1 Hyphomicrobium sp. CS1GBMeth3 | reverse complement strand
AGAAGTGCCGAGAGCTGGAGCCTGCTCGTTGGGGTGTCAGGCACATATGAGATCGCCGCTGGATCCCCTGTGCACAACTTTCCCCATACGGGCGAGGCGACGAGTTTACAGACGCGGTACGGCCCCCTCAGTTGTCTTTGCTACGCGATTCGAAATCTTTTGTTAAGAGAATCAGCCCTGTAGCTTTGAGGGCCAGAATCCAGCCTCAATTCGGCTCCGCAAGGCGCCTTGAGGCTGTCCACAGACCGCCCACATGGTAAACGACACTTACCCCCACCGCTCATCGTCTGTTCACAAGCAAACCCATATTTATTTGGTGCCGGCTCCGTCGGCACTGTTGCGTAAGCACGTCGTACAACATATTTTGGTTAAGGTCCGGAAGAGACTGGCTAACAACTGATTTTAGGCCGCCGTCTTAAGCTCATTGTCATTGCTTCTACTTACCCTCGTGCAAGAGAACCAATTCAGCTGCCACACGTTGATATGCCGGTCGCGGGTCTGGCCAAACGGTGCGCGCTAGGAGTTAACGTCATGCGTAGCCTTGGTGGCTTCGTTTTGCTGGCCGGCGTCTGCGTCGGCCTCTTCGTTTATTTCCCCGCCCCGGTGGACCGCAGCACAACGCTTGAGCAAGCGACGCGCGCCCTCGAAGAGCGCCCCGCTGAGACTGTCGTCGCCCGTGCACCTGTCGCAACTGCGACCACACCCTCCCGCGTTGCCAGCTTCGCCCCGCACATGAGGCTCGCCGCCCCCACACAGCGCACGCGCGCCGTCGCACCGCCAGCGGCAACCGCTAAGATCGAGACTATCGCAAGCTGGGAAACCACCGTGGCTGGCGCTGCATCTGGCGCCCTCGAGCCGACCGATGCTGAAGGCCGCTACAAGCTCGTGGTCGACATCCAACAGCAGCTCAAGCGCGTCGGTTGCTACTGGGGTCGCGTCAACGGCGCCTGGAACGCCAACACGCGCGAAGCCATGCGTGAATTCACCTCGCACACCAACGCGGCCCTCCCCGTAGAGAAGCCCGACTATCTCTTGCTGACCGTCCTCAAGTCGCACAACGGACGCTCATGCGGCGCCGCGCAGGCAACGGTTGCTGCTGCAGCACCTCCCTCAGAGGTCCTTCCCTGGAAGGCCGCCAACGCTGCAGTCGCCGGCAACGGAACACGCCTCTTCACGCCCGTTCAGACCAGCGTCGTGACCAACGAGCCGCTGCCTGGCCGGATGTCGATCGGCGCTCCAAAGGATTTTCCGCCGCCTAACCGCGAGCCGCTGTTCCCCGGCCCAGCGCCGGCACAGCCGGGCGTCGCGACCGCGGCCCTGGAGCCCAGCGCCTCTGGTCCGTCCGGGTTCTCGCCGCCACCGCCCGCAGCTGCAAAGCCGCGCGCGAACAAGAAGTCGGCGAGCCGCCGTGCGTCGCCGGGCACCCCTCGCTATAACCTCATGTTGAGCCTGGGCGGCGTCTACTAAGCTGGCGCCCTGAGGGGACTTAGCTTTTATCCGAGCCGGCCCGTTTGGCCGGCTCATCCGTCTCGGCCAGCAACCATCCGGTGTAGTCCGCGGCCCCGCCATCAATAAGCAGCACGATCAGCGCCGGGTTGGCATAAGGATGCAGCGGCTTCACCTCGGCGATCACCCGCTCAGCCAGCGACCGCCGCGTCTTGATCACCATGACGGCCTCGTTGTCGCGCGCGATGGCACCTTCCCAACGGTAAATTGACGTCATGCCCGGCAGAATGTTGACGCAGGCTGCAAGTCGCCGCTCGACCAGCTTGCGACCAACCGCCTCCGCGGCATCCGCAGAGGGAAACGTCGAATAGATCAAAACGGGCTTGTCGTTTTCCTGCACTTGAGCGAGCCTCCACGCCTTTCCCGTCGCCACGACAGACAATGGCAAAGTCGAAGACGAAATTCGAGAAGATTGCCTTCGTGGCAAGCGAGGTACCCGAGGCGATTGCCGCCCGGGGCCGTCTGGCTGCGCTCTATGGCGATGCCGAGCCCGCCGAAGCCGATGCCATCGTCACTCTCGGCGGCGACGGCCACATGCTGCAGACGTTGCACCGCTTCATGAACGACGGCGTGCCGATCTACGGCATGAACCGTGGCTCCGTTGGCTTCCTCATGAACGACTACAAGGAGGAGGATCTCCTGGCGCGGCTGGCCGAGGCCGACATCAGCCGCATCCACCCCTTATCCATGATCGCGTACAACAAGGACGGCAAGGCGCACAAAGCCCTCGCCGTCAACGAGGTGTCACTGTTCCGCGAGCGCCACCAGGCCGCCAAGCTCAAGATCCTCGTTGACGACACCGTGCGCATGGAGGAACTGATCTGCGACGGCGTCCTCGTCGCGACGCCCGCGGGCTCGACCGCATACAATCTTTCGGCGCACGGCCCCATCCTGCCGATCAATGCGCCGCTGCTCGCGCTGACGCCCATCAGCCCCTTCCGCCCCCGTCGTTGGCGCGGCGCGCTGCTGCCCAACAAGGTGCACATCACCATCGAGGTTCTCGAAGCTGAGAAGCGCCCGGTGAGCGCGGTTGCCGATCACCACGAGACCCGCGGCGTCACACGCGTCGAGATCGAGAAAGCGCGCAATATCGAGCTGTTTATGATGTTCGATCCGGACCACAGCCTCGACGAGCGCGTCCTCGCCGAGCAATTCCGCTACTGAGGCGTCTGTGGCGCGTCAGGCGCCAGCGGCGCTTCGGCCACGTCGACCTTCGCCTGCCACGCGCCCGCTGTGGGTGCCTCATCGAGCATCGGCTTGAGGCCGATTGCCACCAGACGCGGGTGCTCGCGCAGTACCTCCCGCAATCGACGATAAAACTCGCGGACGGTGACCGGTGATGCCGCGTCGGCAGCGTTGTCTCGCAACGTCGCGCTCAAACCCGGGAAACCTTCACGCAACGGCAGATCCGGCGTCTTTTCGACAGCCCTGATGAACGCGATCGCCGACACCGGTCCGACGACGTGAGCGACGTAGAGATCAGCAGCGAAGGCCGGGCGCCCAAGCGCCTTCTGCAGACGCGCCGCATTTCTTTCGGCCGCCGCGCGCGCGACCTCTGCTGCAAGCTGAGCATCATCGCGCGCTTCAAGAATTCTGCGCCGATCTTCGGCCGTCGGCACGTAGTAGCGCCCGCTCGACGTGACAAACACGCGCGATCCGTAGCCACCGGAATGGGTGGGGTTCTCTTGCAGAGCCTGCAGCCAGGCGCGTTCGCCGAACCGCATCGGCCCCTCGAGCGGCTCGGCCGCCACGATAGGCGGAGGCTCGGACACCACCCGCGTATCCACGTGCATCCCTCCGGGCGCAGCGTTGGACGCCGCGAGCGAGAGCAGCATCGCGAGCTGAGCAGGAATGTCGAGCAGTGAACCCAAGGCGTATCACTCCGCAGCGACGGGCGTCGCCAGGAGCTTCAGGCCCGTCGCAGGCCGAGCCTACGGAAGGATGGGTGAAGAACTGGTTAATCGGCGCCCCGTTTTGCGACGGGGCGAGCCGCGCTATCCGTTCCAGCGTGTCACGATGTCGGCGAGCGCCGGTCGCTCCCGGTCCTCCGAGCGCTCGACAGGCGTGCCGATGTAGATGAAGCCGGCGACACGCTCGTTCTCGCCCAGGCCGAGCGCTGCACCCACAGCCCCGTTGTAGGCGATCCACTCCGTGATCCACGAAGTCCCGAACCCCAGGGCATTCGCTGCGAGGCACAGGTTGAAGCACGACGCTCCCGCCGACAGCACCTGCTCCCACTCGGGAGCGCTGCGATGCGGCGTCACGCGCGACACGACCGCAATGACGACCGGAGCCCGCATCAGGCGCGTCCGCTCCGTTTCGAGCCGGATGTGCGACGGCGGCTCTTTCTCGGCGACGATGCACGCGTCAGCCACGACCTGACCCAGCTTCTCCCGCCCTTCGCCTTCGATGACGATGAACCGCCACGGCGCCAGCTTCTTGTGGTCCGGCACGCGCGACGCGATGGTCAGGATGGTGTCGAGCTCGGCCGCTGTGGGCCCTGGAGCCGCCAGCCGGTCCGGCTTAACCGAACGCCGGCGCGACAGAAAGTCGATGATTGCATTGTCCATGGGGCGCACTCCTAGCCGCTCGAGCCCGCCGCTGCAAAGCCAAATTCGCCGCAATGTCAGCCCGTAAGCACTGGAGATTGCCGCCCAGCGGGCAGGTACCGCGATCCCGCTGTATAGGCTATCTTACTTGTCGAATCCGGGGCCGCGAGCCCCTGTCCAGGATGGGGCCTGATGCCGCGCATTTCGCACTCACTGCCGCTGATCACTGCGCTCACTGCCGGCTGCTTTGCGCTTGTCGCGCCAGCCTATGCACAGGACGCTCCGCCAACGGCCATGATAATCGTCGATGGCTCGGGCTCGATGTGGGGCAACCTCGGCGCCGAGAAGCAATCCAAGCTCGATGCGGTCCGCGCTGCGCTGCATACCCTGCTGCCGAGCCTGCGCCCCGAGGCCCGCATCGGCATCGCGTCGTTCGGCCACCGCCGCCGCGGCAATTGCGGTGACGCCGAGGTGATCCTTTCACCCGACGTCGGCGCCACCGAGCGCCTCGCCGTTCCGGTCGAGAAGCTGAATGCCGTCGGCAAGGGCCCACTCGTGCTGGCGCTCCGCGAATCCGTCAACGCCATCGCGGGGGCAACGCCGGCAAGCGTGATCCTCGTCGCCGACGATCTCGACAACTGCGGCCAGGACGTCTGCACCGCGTTGAACGGCATCCTCGCCGCCAGCCCCAATCTTGTCGTGCACACGGTCGCGATCGGCTTCGACAAGGCAAAGATCGCGCACATCAGCTGCATCGCGCGCTTGACGGACGGCAAGCTGTGGGACGTCCAGGATACCGCCGGACTGACATCGGCGCTCGGACAGGCCGTCACCCTCGCACACTTGCAGAGCAATGCCGTCAGCGCAGAAGCGCCGTCCGCCGAGCAGGCGGATGCTCCGGAGGATAAGCCAGCCGCTGGTGCGCCTCCCGGGCTTTATTTGTCGGCCAGTCTCGGCGCTAAGAGCGCGACGCTCGATACGCCCATCCGCTGGCGCATCAAGAAATCCGGCAGCGAAGGGGAGCTGGTACGCGATACCCGCGCCGCCATGCTTTACGAGAAGCTGGAGCCCGGCAGCTACGACGTCGAAGCGACCCTTGGGCTGGCACAGGCGCGGCAGACGGTCGAAGTCGTCGCCGACCAGGCGACGCAGGCGCGCCTCGATCTCAACGGCGGTGTGCTCAAGCTCCAAGCCCGGCCCAGCAATGGCGCACCCGCGATTGCAGAGCCCTTGTTCACGGTGACCCCGGCAAGCGACACCAACGACGCCCGCCCTCTCTGGGTAGGACGCGAGACTCGCCCCGAGATCGTTCTGTCCGCCGGTGAATACGTCGTCAGCGCGCAGAACGGCATGGCTCGTCAGCAGAGCAAGGTCACTGTCTCCCCGGCCACGGGCACGAGCTTTGATTCCGTCCTCGCCGCCGGCACCCTCGATCTCAGCGCCACGCGCGGCACGCCAAGCGCCCCCGGCGAACCCGTTGCCAGCGACGTGACATTCATCCTCTACCAGGACGATCCGGATGCGCCGCAGGGCCGTCGTGAGATCGTGCGCTCGGCAGCGCCAAATCCCACCTTCACGCTTTCCGCCGGCACCTACTACATCACCGCGCGCACGCCGACCTCCGAGGTTCGCGAGCAGATCGCCATCGGTGCCGGCGATACGGTCAAGCGCGCGCTTCCGCTGTCGCTTGCGCACATCAAGCTTGCATCCACACTCGGCGGCCAGCCGGCAACCGCAGACAACCCCGTCACCTACCGTATCGTGAGGCTCGGCGCCGAACCGCACGAGGTTCTGCGCACGACGCGCAAAGATCCCGACTTCGATCTCTCCGCCGGCCGCTACCGCTTCGAAGCATCGCTCGGATCCGGCAACGTCATCGCCGCCGCCGAACTGAATCTCGCCGCCGGTCAGGCCCAGAAAATAACCCTGCCGCTGGAAGGCGGCAGCGTGACCTTGAAGCAAGCCGATGGGTCGGCACCGGGCAGCAGCGTTTTCTGGGAGGTGCGCGATGACAAGCAGCGCATTGTCCTGCGCTCCAGCCAGAGCCAGCCGACCGCAGTGCTGGCGCCCGGCCGATACGTCGTCAACGCCGAGACGATGTCCTCCCCGTTAAGCAATGTGATCGAGGTCAAAGCCAACGAGCACCGCACCTTCGACATATCGGCCCGCTGACCCCTTGGGAGAGGCGCTGTTGCAGCCATATTTAGACCAAGCTCATCGCTCGTTGATTGGGCGATCAGGTCGTCAGCCGTAGGACACTTGCGGAAATGGCGAAGCCCATCTCCATCATTCAACTGAAGCTGCCCGGCGCAGCTCTCCTCGCCGCGGCGGGATTGCTCGCCGTCGTGGGACTGTCCGCGCCTGCATCGGCGCAGATGGACGCTGACAACAGCACGCAACTGCGCGGCGCCTTTCCTCCCGATACCGGGAGATTCGACCCCGCTCCCGCGGTGCCCGGCCCGACTCTCCCGGCCAACACGACCGTCGTGCCGCGTGCCGCAGGCAGCGAAGGTGCACCCGCGACCAACGGCACGGTCAACCTCATGGCCCTACTGACCGTCGACGGGCAGCGCATCGATCAGGGCCTCATATGGCGCGTCTACGCAGCCAAGCGCGACCCGCGTGCGCCAACCCAGCTGCTCGTGACCAAGCGCGACTCCAACCCGACGCTCACGCTCGACCCTGGCGAGTACATCGTCAACGCAGCGTTCGGCCGCGCCGACATCACGCGCAAGATCACCGTGACGCCGGGAGGCGCGACCAGCGAAAAGTTCGTGCTTAACGCTGGCGGCCTGAAGGTCAAGGCGCTGGTCGACGGCATCGAGCCGCCTCCCAACACCATCGCCTACGACATCCTCTCCAGCGAGCGCGACCAGTCCGACAACCGAGTGCGAGTGCTGGCGGGCGCCAAACCGAATGTCATCAATCGCCTCAACGCCGGCATCTATCGCATCGTCTCCCGCTACGGCGATGCCAACGCCAAGGTCGAGGCGGACGTCACCGTCGAAGCCGGCAAGCTCACCGAGGCGACAATCTCTCACTCGGCCGCGCGCGTGACATTCAAGCTCGTCACGCGCGTTGGCGGCGAGGCGTTGCCGGACACCCAATGGACTGTGCAGACGCCCGAGGGACAGCTCGTCATGCAAAGCGTGGGCGCCCTGCCGACGCATATCCTTGCGCCCGGTGCTTACTCCGTAACCGCCAAATCGAGTTCGGGGGTCTACAAGCGCGACTTCACGCTCGCCAACGGCGACGTGGCCCAGGTCGAAGTCCTGATGCAGTAGTTCTCGGCTTAGAAGTCCGTGAGCACCCAATCCGTCGGACACTTGTTCCGCTGCATGCGCTCATCGACGCTCTGATAATCGCGCGTTTGGCGCAGCTCGTGAAACAGCAGCCGCGCGATCTGCCAGTGCTCGCATGCTGTACTGGAATCACCAGCTGCTTGCGCGATGTCGCCGAGCGCCACGCGCGCTCGCGCATGCGGCTCCTTTGCACCCGCAGTGGTCGCGGCGCGAATGCACTTCCTGAAGTAGTCGGCAGCGGCACTCGTCTCGCCCTCGTCGACACGCCACTGCGCCAGCGACAGATAGAGGCCAGGCAGACGGTGCAAGGCCCCTTCCGCCTCGGCTTCTTTCACCGCCGCGAGCAACGCCGAGCCGTCAAACGCTGCGATGCCGACAACGCCCTGCGCGGTCTGAGCCGCATCTCGCGTTTCTGGCGACGCGGCCGCCGGGCTTTGCCCCCTCCTCCGCGCACCGCGAATGACGAGCGCCGCCAACGTTGCCAAAATCGCCGCGACGACCACGCCGATCAGCACAACTGAGGAATCGATCGGCGGCACGGCAACGAGCAACATGGCTTTGCCTTAGCGGAAGGGCATCGAATACATCAGGCCACCCTTGGTCCACGAGTTGTTGAGACCGCGCGCCAATTTCAGCTCCGACCGCGGCCCCAATGTCCGGTCGAATATCTCGCCGTAGTTGCCGACGGTTTTGACTACTTGGTAGGCCCAATCGCGCGGAAGTCCCAACGCCTGCCCGAGGTTTGCTTCGAGGCCGAGGAAGCGGCGAATGCCCGGGTCGGTGGCCGCCTTCTGCGCATCGACGTTGGTGCTGGTAAGGTCCAGCTCCTCCGCCTCGATCAGCGCCATCAGCGTCCAGCGCACGACGGCAAACCACTGCGGATCGTCCTGCCGCACCGCCGGCCCGAGTGGCTCCTTGGTGATGAGCTCCGGCAGGATCATGTGATCGCCGGGCACCTTCAGCTTGCTGCGCGTTTCCGCCAGCAGCGACATATCGCCGGTAAGGACGGTGCAGTTGCCGGCGGCATAGGCCTTCACCAGGTCTTCCCAGCTGTCCTGGGAGACGAT
>CALRVN010000173.1:0-8439 GCA_943371625.1 Hyphomicrobium sp. CS1GBMeth3 | reverse complement strand
CGGTCTCGACCTCCTGCAGCGCCGTCAAGACGGTCTGGCGGTATTCGGCGACGGACTGGTAGTAGCTCGCGAGCGCGGCCGCGACCTGCTCGCGGCGCAGGCCGGCATCGAATATGACCTCGGCCATGTTGCCGCCAACGGCCCAGATCTCGTTGGCGACGCCGATGGGGAAGGCAGAGGAGCCGGCATAGCCGAACGTTGCGAACGGGAGCACGGCCGAGCCGAAGCCGCCCGACAGGCTCACGTCGGGGAAATATGCGGCGACGGCGACTCCGATTAGTGCGTTCTTGCTCGAGATAACGCGCTCGGCGGCGGCGATGTCGGGGCGCCGCTCGAGCAACGTCGAGGGCAGGCTTGGCGGCACGACGGGAATGCGCCGGGCCAGAGGGGCGCGAGGGAGATACACATCGGCCGGCGGCTTGCCGATCAGCGTTGCGATCGCGTGCTCGAACCTGGCGCGCTGGGCGCGCACGCCGATCTCCTGCGCGCGCGCGGTTTCGAGCTGCGTGCCGGCGGTTTCGACGTCGTAATCCGAGGCAGTACCGACGCGGCGATGGTCGAGCGCGATCTCGTAGGTGCGGCCGTATTGGACGACCGTCTGATGCAGGATCTTCTCCAGCGAGTCGGAGGCGCGCAGGTTGAAGTAGGCGATCGCGAGTTGCGTGCGTGCCGACAGCCGCGCGCCCGCAAGCTCGGCGGCTGTGGCCTGCGCGAGCGAGACGTTGCTCTCGATCTGGCGGCGGATCTTTCCCCACACGTCGGCTACCCAGGCGAGTTGCGGCGTCATGGTCACGGTCGAAACGGTCACCGCAGGGAAGCCGGCAAAGCCTTGGGCGGCTACCGCCTCGGCACCCTGGTGCCAGCGGCTTCCCGCGTAGCTGAAGGCGAGCGACGGGAAGAGGCCGGTGCGCGCCTGCTGCACCAGCGTCACCGACAGTCGATAGGCGGCCTCGGCGGCGGCGATGTTCTGGTTGGAGACGTCGACTTCGCGCAGGAGCGCGTTGAGTGTCTCGTCGTTATAGACGGCCCACCAATCGCCGCGGTCCATCTCATCGCGCGGCGTGGCGATCTTCCAGCCTTCGAGCTCTTTGAATTCGGTCGACATCGGCGCCGGTGGGGCAAGCTCATAGTCGGGTCCGACCATGCAGCCGGCGCCGGAGATCGCGAGAGCCAGCGCCGTCACATGGGCAACGGTGATGGCGCGCGTGCGCGAGGTTCGCTGCACACGAGGCCGCGGTGAAGACGGAGGCCGTCGCCACGTCATTCAGGTGTTGTCCATTCCCGGTGGCCTTCGATGTCCGGCGCCTGATCCGCCTCCCGAGGTGCGCTGGTGCTGAGGGCTTGCTGCGCGGAAAAAGCAGGCTGTGATTCGCTGATTCGGAAACAGCCCGCCGCCCCCGTCATTCGTGACAATCCAAAGGGATTGCACGTGCGCTGGCGTGAGCGGACCAACCGCTCTCAATTTTACGGACAATGCAGGTGAAGGTAGGCGTTCCGCCGGCGCCTCGTGCGCGGCGCGTTTCGTCTGCACAAAAAACACTCACAAGCGTTCGATTTGCAGGATCGGTTTGGCCCTTTCGCTAACCGACATTTTTCATGAAGCTGCAACCGGCCGCGCACCAGAAATATGCGACGGCAGCGCGGTCCGCGCTCCAGCGGTCATGAGAGGCGGTTCGCGGATGATGTTCGTGCGATCGTACACCGGCGGCGCGTGACATGGACCTCGATCCCGTCATCCTCGCCCGCGCTCAGTTCGCCTTCACCATCGGCTTCCACATTCTGTGGCCGACTTTCACCATCGGTCTCGCCTCGTTCATTGCGCTGCTGAGCGGGTTGTGGTGGCGCACCGGGCGCACGGTTTACCGCGATCTGATGCGCTTCTGGCTGCGCCTCTTCGCCATCGCTTTCGGCATGGGCGTCGTCACCGGACTGGTGCTGAGCTACGAAATTGGTGCCAACTGGGCCGGCTTCTCGCGCTCCGTCGCGAACGTGCTCGGCCCGCTCTTCGCCTACGAGGCGCTGACCGCATTCTTCCTCGAAGCCGGCTTCATCGGCATCGTGCTGTTCGGCGAAGGCCGTGTCAGCAAGGGCGCGCACTTCTTTGCTTGCTGCATGGTGGCGGGCGGCACGCTGCTGTCGGCGACATGGATCCTCGCTGCCAACAGCTGGATGCAGACGCCCGCAGGCGCAGTCGCCGATGCCGATGGCATCTACCACGTCGCCGACTGGTGGCAGGTGATCTTCAATTCGTCGTTTCCGTATCGGCTTGCGCACATGGTGTGCGCGAGCTTCGTCACCGGCTCGTTCGTAGTAGCGGGCGTGTCGGCGTTTCACCTGTGGCGTGGTCAGCATGTCGAGGCCAGCCGCGTCGGCTTCTCGATGGCGATGTGGCTGGCGCTGATCCTGACGCCGACGCAAATCCTGCTCGGCGATCTGCATGGCCGCAATACGCTCGTGCACCAGCCGACGAAGCTCGCGGCGATTGAAGGGTTGTGGGAAACAACTAAGGGTCCGCCCATGACGGTCATCGCGTGGCCGTCCATGGAAGAGGAGCGGAACCTCTACGCCATCGACATCCCGTACCTCGCCAGCCTTTATCTCACGCACTCGTGGGATGGGGAGGTGCAGGGTCTCAAAGCGGTGCCGCGCGAAGACCGGCCTTATGTGCCGCTCGTTTTTTTCGCGTTTCGCGTCATGGTCGGGATCGGCATGCTGCTGCTGCTTACTGCGCTGACGGGCGCCGTGCTGCGGTGGCGACATCGGCTGTACGACACGCGCTGGTTCCAGACAGTCGCCATGGCGACGGCGCCGCTCGGCTTCATCGCGGTGCTCGCTGGATGGACCACCACCGAGGCCGGCCGGCAGCCCTGGGTCATCTACGGCCAGCTGCGCACGGTCGATGCCGCGGCACCGGTGACCGCGCACGCCGTCGCGACGACGCTCCTTATCTTCTTCGTGCTCTACGCCGCGCTCATGATCGTGTTCCTGTGGTTCGCCGGGCGCATCGTCATCCGCGGCCCGGCAAGTCCCAGCCCGGCAGACCCAAGTCGCGTTCGTCCCGGCATCGATCGCAGCGCCCCGACGATCGTCGGCTCTCGACCCGCGGGCCCGCCGGCGAAAGGTCAACCGCGACCTGCACTAGGAGAATGAAACCGTGACCGCGTTTATAACCGAGAACTATCCGGTGCTGTTTGCCGCGGTCGCGGCGTTCTGCGTGGTCGTCTACGTGCTCGCGGACGGTTTCGACATCGGCGTCGGCATCCTTTTCCTGCTGGCGCCGCGAGAGCAGAACCGCGACCTGATGATGGCCAGCATCGAGCCGGTCTGGGATGCGAACGAGACATGGCTGGTGATGGGCGGCACGCTGCTGCTCGCAACCTTCCCGCCGGCCTACTATGTGCTGCTGCCGGCGTTCTATCTGCCGATCATGTTCATGCTGTTCGCGCTGATCGCGCGCGGGATCGCGTTCGAATTCCGGCTGCAGAGCCAGCGTGAGTGGATATGGAACCGCGCCTTCGCCGCCGGTTCCGTGCTGGCAGCGCTGTGCCAGGGATTTGTCCTCGGTGGCCTCGTCAATGGCGTCCCGATGCGCGACGGCATGTTCGCCGGCGGCTCGTTCGAGTTCTTCAGCCTGCTGGGGCTGTTCTGCGGTATCGGGCTCGTCTGCGGCTATGCGCTGCTGGGGGCCGGATGGCTGATCTGGAAGACCGACGGCGCCACGCAGGCATTCGCGCGGCGGATGGCGAAGCGCGCGGTGATCGCGACCGCCGTCATGATGGTTCTGGTCAGTGTGTGGAGCGCGTGGAGCGTGCCCGAGGTCGCTGCGCGGTGGTTCGCCTGGCCGAACATCGCCTATCTCACGCCGGTTCCGGTGGTCACAGCGGCGGTGCTGCTGCGGCTCTGGCAACGCGTTTGGAGCGGGCATGAACTGGAGCCGTTCGTGCTCGGCCTTGTCGTCTTCCTTCTCGGCTTCCTCGGGATCGTCGTTAGCCTCTGGCCCTACATCGTGCCGCGGCACGTGACTATTTGGGATGGCGCCGCCGATCCGCAGACGCTCGCCTTCATCGGTACGGGGGTGGCGATCATCATCCCGATCGTGCTCGCCTATCAGGCCAACGCCTATTGGGTGTTCCGCGGCAAGACGAAGGTCCTCGACGGCTACGGGGATGCATCGCAGACGGGTGAGGAATCGAAGCGGATGTGAGTGCGGACGGGGCGTTGGCGTTAATGTCAGAACGCAGGTGATTGGCGGCCGCGCACTTTCACCATCACCCCCATGCCAGCCACGATTGAGAACAGCCACGGCGAGGCACGCGTCGGCGTACGCCAAGCCCATCGCCGCGGCCGCGGAGCAGATGGGCCTTAAGCTTCCACCGGTCCGACAATCCTCGGCATATCAGGGGTTCGAGACGCCGCGCTCGACCACCGATCAATCAGCGGTCTGATAATGCGGCTGTGGCATGTGTGCTCAGCCCATCCGTAGGTTAGCGCGCCAACGAGCGAGACAACCACGACGACGGCCAGCGACAAGGAGAATGGGACAAGCATCGCGGCGAGGAGCGTCGCGACAGCAGCCATTATAGGAGGATGGGCGAGATAAAGCCCATATGACCAGTCTCCCGCGCGAGCCAAGTTGCGGAGCAGACCGTGTCGGGCAATCTCCCGATCGAGGTGCACAACGAGCTGGATCACGGCGAGCGTCGCTCCACAGCACAGAACCATCTGTGTGAGGCGGGGGCTTTGCATTTGGTAAGCCGTCGCCATCACGATAACGGCGATTGTGACCAACGGGATGGTGTTGCCCGCGTGCGCTCGTGCGAGTGCCGCGCCCCCTATGAACAGCAGCGCCCACAGCGAAACGCTCATTCCGGCAAGATCCGGGGCCGCGCTTCCGTTGAACGGAGTGACCATATTGGCGATCAGCAAGCCGCAGGCCCATGCGACGAGGCCGACATCAAAAACGGTTCGGCCGCCTAACATGAGGAGGAACGCGCAAGCGTAGAAGTACATTTCGAAGATCAGCGTCCAATACGGCACGCGTGACCAGTTCTGCAGGTTGCCCACCGGGAAAAGCAGAAGCGAGCCGTCGAATTGTACGCCGTCCCACTGGATTAAGCCGACGGCGAGCAGCAGCGTCCCGCCTAGCAGGAGCGCGAGGAGGTGGGCAGGATAAATTCTCGCTATACGGTGCGCGGCGAACCGCATCGGGTCGACGCCCAACTGTCGACCTATCACGTAACCGGAGATGACAAAGAATATGGAGACGCCCGTTGTCCCAAGTCCGAGCGCATAAATTGACTTTGCGTCAACGGTATAGGCGTTAGCGGTGTAGAATGTGCCGTGCTGCGCCACGACCATCAGCGCTGCGATGAGACGCAATATCTGCACGCCGAGTAGGCGCGATGTCTCGCCGTTCATGTCTGTCCCCCGCCCTCAATCCCGGCGGGCATGCTAGGGCGCATTCTCGGAATTGGCGAGCATCAGCGGCGCCTAAGAAGACCTATTCACTAAACAAACCACAGGAGAGTTCTGTGGCCAAATCTGCGGCGCTACGCGATGCGCCGCAGACGGGTCTGGTAGCGAAGCGGACCTGATGGCAACGGGGTGTCCCCGTTGAGGGCAAAACGCGGTGACGGGCGGATGAGCACCTTCAACCCGTCGCCGGAAGGGGCGTTGTTCTGGTATTGTGCGGTTGACCGGGGCGCCGTTTGGGCTACAAGGCGCGTCGCTGCGGTTCGCGGGTGTAGCTCAATGGTAGAGCAGCAGCCTTCCAAGCTGAATACGAGGGTTCGATTCCCTTCACCCGCTCCATCTCTCCCCGTTGCCTGTAAACGCCGTTCTGCTACTCTGCGTTGAGCAAACGGGGCCTGCCATCGAATGCAGGGCGGGGGGATTTTATGTGGCGTGCGTGCGTCGTGAGCGCGCTGTGCTGCCTACTGGCAGCTTGCGCATCGTTGCCGGCAAACACGCTGGCCGTGAACGAAATCAATTCCTACAAACTAGAATCGGTCGCGGTCTCCGTGCCGCCAGATGCGAAAGTCTGGTGGGGGAACGCGGAGCGCGAGTTCGCCGAGAAGCACGGCGAAAAGGTTCTCGCCGAGCTCCGGACCACCAAAGAGGGCAGGGACGCGATAGAGGCCAGCCCGAAGGAGGCGATCAACAACTCGCCGCAGTGCAAGCAGTATCTGAGGGACGAGGCGTCACGCCGCCTGCAAACGGCTTTGATGGGAAGTGTTGGCCCGGAGTTGCGCGGCACTCTCCCCGTACGGCTAGAGGTGGTGATCCATGAGCTGACTATTCCATCGCCCGTGCAACGGGTCGTAATTGGTGGCGTCCCGGGGATGTCTGCCACAGCCACGCTCGTTGATGCTCAGACTGGCAAGGCGCTCTTGACCTATCCAAAACTCTTGGTGTTCGGTGCGGCAGGCAGCGGGGTGGCTGGCGTTCTTTTCGATCAGATAAGCTCCGATGACCTGTACGAGCGCGTAATCACGAACTACGCCGCTCAGTATCGACAGTGGCTGCTGAAAGCTTAGATCTGCGGCCGATCAGGGGGGGGGCGCGATGCTGGTGGTGACGACCAACGACCTGCCGGGATTCAAGGTCGTCAAGCAGCTCGGGATGGTGCGGGGGCTGTCGGTAAGGTCGCGCAGCATCGTCGGGAATATCGGCGCGGCGGTGCAGATCTTCTTTGGCGGCAACATCACACTATATACGAAGCTCGCAGAACTAGCCCGTCAGGAGGCCTACGACGAACTCGTGGCGCATGCTGCGGCGATGGGTGCCAACGCCATCCTTGCCATGCGGTATGATGCCAACGAGATGGCCTCGGCGGTGACGGAAGTGCTGGCTTACGGAACGGCGGTCATCGTGGAGCCGTCACCTTGAGTCGTCGCTCGCGGTATTTCCGTCACTAGCAAGTGACAAAGGGGAAAAGTTCCGCTAAGTATGCCGCCCCCGCGGAGCGAAGCGCGCGCTTTTCCGCGAAAGTAGGGGTGTAGCTCAATTGGTAGAGCGTCGGTCTCCAAAACCGAAGGTCGGGGGTTCGAGACCCTCCGCCCCTGCCAAACTCGTCTTGTCGCATCCGTGCAGAGGGCGCCGGATGTGCCAACAACCGGCGCATGGGGTGCGTCAGGTTGTCGCATGGAGCCCGGGAAAGTCAGATTAATGGCCAAATACAACCCGGTCGAGTTTATTCAGGAGGTTCGCCAGGAAGTCTCCAAGGTAACTTGGCCCACCTGGAAAGAGGTGTGGATCACCACCCTCATGGTTTTAATCATGGTCAGCGTTGCCTCGGTCTTCTTCCTCCTGACGGATCAAGCGCTCGGGTACCTCGTCCGGTTTGTGCTGGGCGCGGGCCGTTGAGCCGGAGCTGATAATCTAGTGACGATTCAAGTTGCGCACACGGGCGCTGAAAGAACAGCAATGGCGAAGCGCTGGTACATCGTGCACGCGTACACGAACTTTGAGCGCAAGGTAGCGGATGCGATCCGCGAGCGCGCCAAGGCAGCAGGTCTCGATCACCTGTTCGACGAAGTTCTCGTTCCCACCGAAGAGGTGGTCGAGGTCAAGCGCGGGCGCAAAGTCCAGGCCGAGCGCAAATTTCTTCCCGGCTACGTGCTGGTGAAGATGGAAATGACCGACCCGGCGTTCTTGCTGATCAAGAACACGCCGAAGGTCACCGGGTTTCTCGGCGCGGAAAATAAGCCGGCGCCGATCTCGGAGGATGAAGCTATGCGCATCCTCCGCCAGGTCACGGAAGGCGTGGAGCGCCCGAAGCCCTCGATCACGTTCGAGGTGGGCGAGCAGGTGAAGGTCGCAGACGGACCGTTCGCCTCCTTTCAGGGCCACGTCGAAGAGGTCGACGAGGAACGTTCGCGGCTCAAGGTGGCCGTGTCGATCTTCGGTCGGCCGACGCCGGTCGAGCTGGAGTTCGGCCAGGTGGAGAAGGTGCCGGCCTAGCGCCGGGCGATCAAAGAATTCGGCAGTCGGGCTGATGCTCGTCTGTCTCTAGCCCACAGGACAGCCCCTCTCGGGGGCTCCCTGGGGAAAAAGCCCCGCAGGACAGCCTCTCACCAGGCCTCCCTGCGGAAATCCGCGGGAGGGCCCTGACGGCCCGTCGCACCGCTAACCCTGGGAAGGAAAGCCCCTTCCCGTCAAGTGCTAAGGGGAGACCATGGCAAAGAAAATTGAAGGCTACATCAACTTGCAGGTGCCGGCGGGGGCCGCCAATCCCTCACCGCCCATCGGCCCCGCGCTGGGTCAGCGCGGCGTCAACATCATGGAGTTCTGCAAGTCGTTCAACGCCAAGACCAAAGACCTGGAGCAGGGCACGCCCATCCCGGTGAAGATCACGGTCTATTCGGACCGTTCCTTCACGTTCGAGATGCGTACGCCGCCTGCCACGTTCCTGATCAAGAAGGCTGCCGGCATGAAGCC
>CALRVN010000172.1:0-8455 GCA_943371625.1 Hyphomicrobium sp. CS1GBMeth3 | reverse complement strand
ACCGGCTCGGTGCCATTTCTGCTGGCCTGGCTGACCAAGACCGCCGCCATCCTCACGCCCGGCTTAGACGAGCTTGATAAGATCGCGCCGGAGCTGCTCAGCGACCTCTATCCGAGTGAGCAGCAGCTCGGGTCGGACGGCGCGCCGCTCACCAGCGTTATCTATCACCTCGGGTTCAGCGGCGAAGAGGAGCGCTTTGTCGGCTACGCCTACCGTTCTGACGACGGCTTCGCGTCCGAGCGGCTCGCCTACGGCCTCTCCGTGCAACCTGGTCTCGGCCGCGACCTCGACGAACCCATCAGCACGTTGCCCGACGACCTGATCCGCATCGCCTGCGAGCAGAAACGCCAAGACGAGGCCAAGCCGATCCTCCAGCGTGTG
The DNA here is from genome assembly GCA_943371625.1 of Hyphomicrobium sp. CS1GBMeth3. GTDB lineage: Bacteria > Pseudomonadota > Alphaproteobacteria > Rhizobiales > Hyphomicrobiaceae > Hyphomicrobium_A. The sequence continues at coordinate 8,074 of CALRVN010000172.1, read as the reverse complement.
GGCATCGGCGGGAAGCTCATCTTTTATGTCTTGGAGTTGGGCGCCGATATGAGCGGCACCGGCCAGGTCGTCACCATCAGCTCCAGCATCTGCCACACGTTTGCGGACTACGCAGAAGCCTTTGCTCGCGCTTTCGCGGAAGGCGGCGGCGCAGCGCCGCGCAACTGAAGTCGAGTGCCCGAACAGCGCAGCGTATGCAGATGGCCGGCCGTCGCAGTTCTAGCGTGTCAGCGGGCCCATAGGCGAGCTGAGGCCGATGTCGGCCGCATGCAGGCTCTGGGCGTCGGCGATGAAGACCGCCCCGCACGCGAGGGCAAGGCTCAGGCTCGACAGCCCTGCCAGCATCGTGATCAGCAGGATCAGTTCGCGCGCTTCCGCAAAAATGGCTTTCGACATGACTACGCTCCGTGAACTCGTTTGACGCTCCGCCAGCCTCTTCCAATCCCCTTCAGCCGGAAATTGTGCGTTGGCATGCACAACCCATACTCAAGTGTGAGACGGCGAGGCTGTTCCCCAGGGAACGGGTGGATTGTTAGGGACCGCCAAACAGTGCATCTGCGCCTTCCGCGCATTATTCGCTGCTTCTGAACGCTGCATCCGAGCCCGCGCTTCTAGTGGCCTCCGCGGGCCATACCCAGCTCCTCACCACGGGAGGGACGCATTGGGCAAAGGAGGCAGCCGCCATGAACTACTCATCCCTCATTCTCACGTTGGGTCTGCTCGCAGCGACCGCCCTTCCGGTTGCAGCGCGCATCCGCTGCGACGGCGATTTCCAGATCGTCGAAGGTCGCGAGGTTGCCACGCCGTACTGTAGCGATCAGTCGCTTGTACGCGTTGCCCGCGAGCACGGCGACGACGTCAGTGGGCGCGACGTCCGCGCCAATCCCGGCCTGAAAGCAGGCGTCTGCCGCTTCGTCGGTAGCAGCCCGAGCATCAGCAGCGACTGCGCCGACAGCGAGGACTAACAGCCTAAGCTCGCGCTCTTCTGTTCTGGTATGCATAAATCTGCTAAAGTGACCTGTGGACCCCCACCGGCGGGGCCCGCGATCTCGTTCTCCGCGCGGAATGAAGCCTTGGCAATAATTGCGCCTAGCAATTTAGACGCCCCTTCATTCGCCGCGGTGTCTGATGCGCCCTGCAACGCCGGCTGACGCCAGGTCGATGTCTGCGAAAGGGGATCCGCCATGAAGGCATTTGTAGCGATGCTTGCGCTGGGCACCTGTTCCATGCTGCCAAGCTCCGCCTCGGCCAAGATCACGTGCAACGGCGAATATCAGGTCGTCGGCGGCACAGAGATCGCCACGCCTTACTGCAGCGATAACCACCTGGCCAAGGTCGCGCGCAAATACGGCAGCCGCGTAACGGGACGCCAGGTGCGCAACAACCCGATCACCAAGGACCGCGTCTGCGGCTTTGTCGGCGCCGACCCGAGCGTCAGCGGAATCTGCAATCCCGACTACCAGGACTAATTGGCCGAAAGTCGTGCGTCACTCGGGCCTCTGAGATCTAGCGTCAGAAGCGCTATCTGACGTGCAACGGCCGCACGGCCTGCAGAGAGAGACAACCATGAGCGACGTGAAGGCCGCAGCCGAGCGCTGGGACGCAACTTTCAATAGTGGCGACACCGCCAAGCTGGCCAGCTTCTATGCCCCCGATGCCCGCGTCATTCCCGCCGGCGGCGCTGCCGTCTTCGGTGCCGAGGCCATCGGCAAGTTTTTCGCCGATCTGATCGCCAACGGCATGCACAGCCACAAGGTCACCGTTGAGCACGTCGAGGAGAAGGGCCCGATCTCCATCGCCAGCGGCCAGTGGCAGCTCTCCGGCGCTCCCGAGGGCGGCGAGACCCCCGAGTACGGCGGCAACTGGGTGAACATCCTCGAGCGCACCGACGCCGGCTGGCGCATCCTCCTCCACACCTGGAACTGACCGGCGCCAGAAGGCCGGACTACGCGCCGGTTGCGCGAGCCGGGCGGCTGCGTTAACACCAGCTCAGCCGTTGCTGCGACGCAATAGAGCGCGCCGCAGCGGCTGACCGCCGCTCAGCTCTCCAGGCATCGCCCGATGGACCAGCTCTTCTACGATTACCTGCCGATTGCCATCTTCATCGGCGTCGCGCTGTTCATCGCGTTGGCGCTGATGGCCGTGCCCTTCTTCGTAGCGGTCAACAATCCCGACCCCGAGAAAGTCTCGGCTTACGAGTGCGGCTTCAACGCCTTCGACGACGCGCGCATGAAGTTCGACGTCCGCTTCTACCTCGTCGCGATCCTCTTCATCATCTTCGACCTCGAGGTGGCGTTTCTGTTCCCGTGGGCCGTGGCCTTCGGCGACATTGGCCTCTTCGGTTTCTGGGCGATGATGGTCTTCCTCGGCGTCCTGACGATCGGCTTCATCTACGAGTGGCGCAAGGGAGCGCTGGAATGGGATTGATCACCCCGACGAAGGCTGAGCTGGCCGGCTCCGGCGGCATCCTGGTGAAGCCGGGAGAGGAGGGCTTTACCCAGATCTCCTCCAAGCTCGCCGACAAGGGTTTTCTCGTCACCACCACCGACGACCTGATCAACTGGGCCCGCACCGGCTCGTTGATGTGGATGACGTTCGGCCTCGCCTGCTGCGCCGTCGAGATGATGCAGGCGTCCATGCCGCGCTACGACCTCGAGCGCTTCGGCTTCGCCCCTCGTGCTTCCCCGCGCCAGTCCGACGTGATGATCGTCGCCGGCACCCTTACCAACAAGATGGCGCCCGCTCTGCGCAAGGTCTACGACCAGATGCCGGAGCCGCGCTACGTCATCTCCATGGGCAGCTGCGCCAACGGCGGCGGCTACTATCACTATTCCTACGCCGTCGTGCGCGGCTGCGATCGCATCGTGCCGGTGGACGTCTATATCCCCGGCTGCCCGCCGACCGCTGAGGCGCTGGTCTACGGCGTGCTGCTGCTGCAACGTAAGATCCGCCGCACGGGCACCATCGAAAGATAGCGGACAGGGAAGAAGCCGCATGCTGATCGGACGCTACGCCGCTGTGACTGCATTCTGGCTTGCCGCCTGCTGCTCGCTGGCATTGGCCGCCGACGCGCCAAACCTTATCGGCACATGGACCGGCAAGACCGACAGCATCGGCGACGCGCACGGCCTGCGCACCCGCGAGCGCACCGTTCACATCACCGAGCAGACGGACAGCCGCTTCCGCGGCTATTTCGATTACGAGGCCGGCCACAAGGACATCTTCGGCATCGTGTTCCCCGACAACGTGTCGTTCGCCTGGGTGTCGAAGGCGAGCAAGGGGCAGGTGCAGGGTCGCATCCTCGGGCCCGATCACATCGCGGCTTGCTATATCGAGTCCGGCCCCGACGCGACCGCGGGCTGCTCCGATCTGAAGCGCACCGACCCCAAACCGTGACGGTGAACGCCATGACCCAGACGCTCGACCAGCTTGCGTCCCATTGCAGGGCGGCGCTTGGCGACGCTGTTACAGCGACCCGCATTTCCTACGGCGAGCTGACCATCGAAGTTGCGCGCGACAAGATCGTCGACGTGCTCACCACCCTGCGCGATGACGCGGGATGCCTCTTCGAGGTGCCGATCGACATCTGCGGCGTCGACTATCCGGCCCGCAAAGAGCGCTTCGACGTCGTCTATCACCTGCTTTCGCCGCGCCTCAATCAGCGCATCCGCGTCAAGCTGACGACGGACGAGACGACACCCGTGCCGAGCGTCGTCGGTGTGTTTCCGGCCGCGAACTGGTTCGAGCGCGAAGCCTACGACATGTATGGCATCCTGTTCTCCGGCCATCCCGACCTGCGCCGCATCCTCACCGACTACGGCTTCCAAGGGTATCCGCTGCGCAAGGATTTCCCGCTCACCGGTTACGTCGAGGTGCGTTACGACGAGGCGCAGAAGCGCGTCGTCTACGAGCCGGTCGAGCTGGCGCAGGAGTTCCGCTCCTTTGACTTCGAGTCGCCTTGGGAAGGCACGCGCTACGTGCTGCCCGGCGACGAGAAGGCTTCCGGCCCCACCGGCCGGTCATAGCGGCGCGCTAGGAGATCATCCGTGGAGCGCCCCGGCCCAATTCTTGTCCCGCTCGCCATCGCGATCGTCGCCGGCATTCTCGCTTGGGACCTCGTCCGCTTGCTGGGTGAGCACGCCGACGCATGGGATGATTCCTACTACTGGATCATCGGCCTCCCGCTGATGCTCGCCACGGCATTCCTCCTCGGCCTCGGCTTCCCCGAGCATCCTTGGCGCTGGGGGCTCGCCATCGTAGCTGCGCAAGCGGCCTGGGCGACATTCCTCGACTTCGCCGGCGACGGCGAGATATCGCTGCTGCCGTCCGGCCTCGTCACCTTCGCGCTCGTCGCCGTGCCCTGCGTGATCGCCGCCTACACCGGGCAGTGGCTGCGCGCCCGCATTCCGGAATAGCGCATGGCCATCAACGAGGACCGCCTCGAGTTGATCCATGCCAACGCCGAGCTGGTCGTGCGCGAGCTGGCGCACGCGAGCGGGGGACCGTTCGGCTACGATCAGGAAAGCGTCGCCTGGGTCGAAGGCTTCATCGAGCGCCAGCGCGCCGAGCACCCCGACACCTCGGGCGGGCTCATCAGTGTGCTCGGCAGCTATCTCGGCGAGGCGATCATCGAAGCGGTGCCGGGCAGCGAGTGGGCCGAGGACAATAACGGCGTGCTCGCCGTTCTGTTTCAGACCGGCGACATGGCATACCCGTTCAATAAGGTCGAAAAGCAGATCGCGGAAGGATTGGCCAACGGCGAGTCCATCATGAGCTTCTACAGCATCTGCATAAATTACGTGGCGCCCGGAAACCTCGGCCACGCCGCGAGCGAGGAGGCGCCGTGAAGGACACCCTGAAGCCTGGCGACAAAACACAGTTCGCCTTCCGCATCCCGGCCGAGAAGACGGTCCCGCACCTCTATCCCGAGGCGCCCGAGTTTCGCGAGATGCCGACCGTGTTCGCCACCGGCTTTATGGTCGGCCTCATGGAGTGGACCTGCCTCAAAGTTCTCGCCCCGCATCTCGATCCCGGCGAGGGCAGCCTCGGCGTCCACATCGACGTGTCGCACTCGGCCGCCACGGTGCCCGGGCAGACCGTGACGGTCGATGCCGAATGCACGGCTGTCAGTGGCCGCCGCGTCAGCTTTCGCGTCAAAGCGCACGACGGCATCGATGTCATCGGCGAGGGAAGCCACGAGCGTATGATCGTGCCGTGGGCCCGCTTCGTCGCCCGCGTCAACGAGAAGGCGAAGCTGGCCCGCGCCGAGGCCATCAATCACACCATCGGAGAGTGACATGGTATCCGACCTTTCCGGCCACTGCCTTTGCGGCGCTGTCACCTACAAGGCGAAGACGGCCTCGCACGACGTGAGCGCCTGCCATTGCGGCATGTGCCGGCGCTGGACCGGCGGCCCGCTCATGTACATCGACGCCGAGGGCGCGCCGACGTTTACGGGCGCCGAGAACATCGGCCTCTACCGCTCGTCGGGCACCGGCGAGCGCGGCTTCTGCAAGCGCTGCGGCTCGCTGCTATTCTGGAAAGTGGCCGATAAGGAGCAGTATACTTTCACCGCTGGGTCTCTCGATGCCGCCGACGGGCTGACCTTCGCCAAGGAAATCTTCATCGAGGACAAGCCGGCCTTCTACGACTTCGCCAACCCGACCGAGAAACTCCGTGGCGACATCGCCATGTCGGCCTACAAGAGCGAGTAGTGAGCAGCCCATAGATCGTGAGATCGTGAAGCCGTGAAATGGTGAGTGGTGTGGACGATCGCGTACCTATCCGATCCTACAAGGACCTGGATGTGTGGCAGGTGCGATGGAGCTCACCGAGGATTGCTATCGTGCGACGAGCAAGTTTCCACGCGATGAAGTGTTTGGCATGACGGCGCAGATCCGTCGCGCGGCAGTGTCGATCGCGGCGAATATTGCTGAAGGTTATGGGCGGGAGTTGACCGGATCGTTCCTTCAGTTTCTGCGCATTGCTCAAGGGTCCGTAAAGGAGCTTGAGACGCATTGGCTGATAGCGGAGCGCGTCAAATTGGCTACTACGGCGGAAGCAGCACCCATCCTGCACACGTGCGAAAGGCTGAGTAAAATGCTACGCAATCTCATCCGGGCGCTAGAGCGTAAATCCAATGCGGAAGCGGGATAGCCGCCCGACACCGCTTCACGACTTCACCAGCTCACGATTTCACGCTTCACACGCTCCCGGTGCCCCAATGGCCGAAACAGACATCCGTCAGTTCAACATCAACTTCGGCCCGCAGCATCCGGCTGCGCACGGCGTGCTCCGCCTCGTGCTGGAACTGGACGGCGAGGTGGTCGAGCGCGTCGACCCCCACATCGGCCTCCTGCACCGCGGCACCGAAAAGCTGATCGAGCACAAGACCTACCTGCAGGCCATCGGCTACTTCGACCGCCTCGACTACGTCGCGCCGATGAACCAGGAGCACGCTTTCTGCCTCGCCGCGGAAAAACTCCTCGGCCTCGAGATCCCAAAGCGCGCCCAGCTCATCCGCGTCCTCTATTCCGAGATCGGCCGCCTCCTGTCGCACCTCCTCAACGTGACGACGCAGGCCATGGACGTAGGCGCGTTGACCCCGCCGTTGTGGGGCTTCGAGGAGCGCGAGAAGCTGATGGTTTTCTACGAGCGCGCCTCGGGAAGCCGCATGCACGCAAAATATTTCCGCATCGGCGGCGTGCACCAGGACCTGCCCCCTGAGCTGATCGACGACATCGCCGACTTCTGCGACACGCACCCCAAGGTGCTCGACGACATCGAGACCCTGCTCACCAGCAACCGCATCTTCAAGCAGCGCAATGTCGACATCGGCGTCATCAGCTTGGCTGAGTGCTTCGAGTGGGGCTTCTCCGGCGTCATGGTGCGCGGCTCCGGCGCCGCCTGGGACCTGCGCAAGGCGCAGCCCTACGAGTGCTACTCGGAATTGGATTTCGACATCCCGATCGGCAAGAACGGCGACTGCTACGACCGCTATCTCTGCCGCATGCAGGAGATGCGCGAATCCGTGAAGATCATGCGTCAGTGCTGCGATAAGCTGCGCTCGCCCGAAGGCCAGGGCCCGGTCAACGCGCCCGACAAGAAGGTCGTGCCGCCGCGGCGCGCCGACATGAAGCGCTCCATGGAAGCGCTGATCCACCACTTCAAGCTTTATACTGAGGGCTTCCACGTACCCCCGGGCGAGGTCTACGCCTGCGTCGAGGCGCCGAAGGGTGAGTTCGGCGTCTATCTCGTGGCCGACGGCTCCAACAAGCCGTATCGCTGCAAGATCAGGGCGCCCGGCTTCCCGCACCTGCAGGCCATGGACTACATGAACCGCGGCCACATGCTGGCCGACGTTTCGGCGATCCTCGGCTCGCTCGACATCGTCTTCGGCGAAATCGACCGGTAGCCCAGCTTGGCCACGTCTATCAAGACTGCGATCAGCATCACGGCCCCAAAGGCAAAGGTCTGGGCGGTGCTGATGGACTTCGCCCGTTATCCCGACTGGAATCCGTTCGTTCGCCGCCTGGAGGGCGTCCCGCGAGTTGGTGAGACGTTGGACGTATTTATCGAGCCGGCGGGCCACAAAATCAGCCGGTTTCGGCCCAGCGTTGTCGAGGTCGAGTTCGAACGCAGCTTCGCTTGGCGCGGTGCCCTGCCGATACCGGGTCTATTTACCGGGGTGCATCGTTTCTCGCTGACCGATGAAGCAAGGGGGACGCGGTTTGAGCAGTCGGAGGACTTCTCGGGCTTGCTGGTGCCGCTCTTCGGTAGCATTCTCAAGGCGACGGAGCTTGGGTTCAAAAATATGAACACGGCTCTGAAGGTCCGCGCTGAAAACTGAAAACCGTCGTGCACCGATGATCGACCTGCTGTTCTTTCTAGCGATTGCAGCGATCGGCTGGGGTCTGTCGCTCGTGTCCTATCGCCCGATCGCGACGTTGGCCGGCTGGCCGCTCGGCACCGCGCAGGAGCAGCTTCCCGCGCTGACACGCGTCCTCGCGCTCTTCTCGATCGCCGTCGGCTTCGCGTTCGCACTCGCGCGCGGCCCACTGAACGGCGGTATCGT
>CALRVN010000171.1:0-8502 GCA_943371625.1 Hyphomicrobium sp. CS1GBMeth3 | reverse complement strand
AAAGGCGAACGCGGCGGGACGCGTCGTTGCCTGCTCCGCGGACACTTGCGTGGGGTGCGTCGGCGGCGTCGCGTCTGCGACGGGCGCCGGAGCTTCGCTCACGGTCTGCACGGCCGGCGCCGGATCCTCGCCGGTCTGGATGATCTGCTCCGACACGACAGGGTCGGTCGTCGGGGCTGTGGCCGCGGTTTCGACGGCCAGCGCGGGCTTGCGCTCGGGAGTGGGGGCGACGCGAGCCTTGCGCGCGGATGGCGGTGCCACCGCGCCATCGCTCGATTGTGCTGTCGCCGGTGTTTTGCCGTTCGCGGACCAGATCGTGCGCACCGGGGCATCGGAAGCGGCGTCGGCTTGCGTTGCGGCTGGTGAAGGGCCGCCGAGATTGGCGGCGCGCACCAACTCCTGCTTGGCGCTCGCGGTGCGCTTCTGAGGCTTGGGAGGAGCTGCCTCAGCTTCTTCGACCGGGTCGGGGCCTTTGCAGAAGCTTTGGCGGAAGTTGTTTGCGACCCACTCGATGGAAGCGCCGTAGTGGCGATCGGCGGCCCAGCGGCGGGCGAGGTCGGCGAAGGTGGTGTTGCCCCTCTTGCTCGCCATGGTGACGAGAATGTCGTCCTGCTTGAGCTTGGTGCGGGCGCCGACGGGATCCTCGATTCGCTCGCCCGAGTAGACGACGAGATGTTGGATCTGCGCCAGCACGCCGGTCGAGACGTTGGGGTAACTGTCGCCCGGTACGCCGCCGCCGGTGGTGCCGAGGCCTGCGAAGTTATTCTGCTTAGGGTTCACGTCGCCCCAGCCGCCGTCGCCCTTGCGATAGGTGAGGAAGTTGGTCTCCAACGCCATCTGGAAGAAGGCGTAGTCCCACCGCACATGCCAGGTTTCGCCGTGCTTTTTGTAGAAGCTGGCGATGTCGGCGTAGCGCGGGTCGAGGTTGGGGTTGCGCGTCTTGATGAAGGCCATGAGCCGCTTGGGCGACACGCAGCGCGGCACGGCGTTGGCGGCGTCGGTGCGGATTTTCGGCGGCGCTGCCTCTGCGGTGGCTGGCGCGAAGAGTGCTGCTGCGATGAGTGCCGGCGCGATGATGATCGCGCGCTTGAGCACCGTGCTGCAGGACAAAATCCGTCCGTTCGCCGTCAATGGGGTCACCATGGCGTTCTCAAGTTCTCAATTTTTGACGGCTGCTGGGGGCGCGTCGGTGGTCTCGTGGGCTGGCGCAGCGTCAGTCGCCGCGCCAACCTGGACTTAGCCTTCGGGGCAGAGCTCGAAGGCTTTGGTCAGAGCCTTGTTCTGCGAGGGGAACGAGGCAACCTTCTCGCCGCCCTTGGCATAGGCCTCGATGTAGGCCTCGACCTCACGCTTCTCGTTCGTGTCGGTGACATCGAGCACGGTGTAGTTCACCTGGCCGCTGCCGTTCGCCTTGATGATGACGGCACGCTGGCCGCCGTAGCTGGCGGTGAAGACCTTACACTTGCCGCCCTTGGTCGGCGGCACCTTCAGCTGCGTCGCCGCGCTGCTGATCGAGGCGGTCTGGACGTTCGCGCCCTTGGCGGTGGTGTCGGCTTCAGGGGCGGGATTGGCGGCTGCGGTTTTTGTGTCCGGCTTGCTCGCCTCAGGCTTGGCTTTCGCCTTGGCGTCGGCCTTCGCGGTCGATTTGGTGTCAGCCTTGGCGGCGGGCGCCTTGGTTTCGGATGACGCTGCGGACTTGCTGTCGGAAGCCGCGGAGATCTTGTCCTCGGACGGCGTAGCCGACTTGGTTTCTGACGGCGCAGCCGACTTGGCGTCGGCGTCCTTGTTGCCGTTGAGGAGCGTCACGGGCGGAGAGTCGTCGGTCGACTGAGAGGCGGGCTGCTTAGCCGTGCTGGCTGAGCCGTCGACACTGGCAAGCATGCCGGCGCCGAGGCCCTTCAACGTGCCGCCCTGGTTGCGCTCTTCCTCGATGTTGCGCTTGGCGAGATCTGCGCCCGAGACTTTCGCGTCGGGTTTGCTTGCGGGAGGCGCGTCGTCGGCCGGCGCTGCGTCGAGCGCGGCAACGGTCGTCTTGGCTTTTGTCTTTGTCTTCGGCGGTGCGGCGTCGGCCTCCTGGGTCTGGGTCGGATCGGCGCCGTCGCAATAGCTGGAATAGAAGCCGTCGGTGATGGTGGACACGTCGCGCACGTAATTGCGCGAGGTTGGTGCCCACTGCTTGGCGACGAGCGTGTAGGTCATCGGGCCTTCGATCGACTTCTGCCAATCGGTCAGCACGCCCCACTCTTGAACCTTGCGTGTGCGGTCGGCGACCGGATCGTCGATGTGCGCGCCGGCGTACATCAGCAGGTGCTGGAGATGGGCTTTGACGCCGCTGGAGATGTCGGTGAAGCGCTCGCCGCGATTGCCGCCGCCGGAAGCGCCGAGGCCGGCGAAGTTGTTCTGATCGGGACGAACGTCGCCGGTGTAACGCAGCGCGCCGGTCTCGAGGATCATCTGGAAGAAGGCGATGTCCCAGCGGATGCCGAGTTCTTCGCCGTGCTTCTGGTAGAGCCCGGCGAGATCGCCGTAGCGATCATCGACGTTGGGATTGCGGGCTTTGAGGTATGAGGTGAGGCGCTCAGGTGTGGCGCACTGCGGTACCTTGTTGCCGGCCGATATTTTTACTTCAGGGAGATCGGCAGCGACTGCTGACGTCGCGAATAATGCAGCAAGAGCGAAGCTGAGCGATGCTCCGAAGAGGCTCTTCATGAGTACACCCGTCCAAACGCGGCGCCAAAATGGAAACGCCCGACGAAACCACCAAACGTTCTTAAAGGCTTAACGTTAACAGGTGGTTTACGAATCATGCGGCTCCCCCGATGTAGCGACAAAGCCGGAGCAGTTGGGCGGCAGTTAGAGCGGAGATGAGCGGAATTGTGGCGCGGCGGTCTGGCGGCGGGCGCGGTTAATGCCGGGCGGGTGGCAGGTCAGGCCAGGTGCTGGCCGCCGTCGAGGGCGATCATCTGCCCGGTCATCGAGGGTGTCGCGAGGATGAAGCGGACGGCGGCTGCGATCTCGGGGAGCGAGGGACCGCGTTGAAGTGGCGTCGACAAAGTTTCGGCGGTGAAGTCGGATGGCGTCTGATGCACGCTCTGCAGCACCGGGCCGGGACCGATGGCGTTGACGCGCACACGCGGCGCCAGCGCCTGAGCGAGGGTCTGGGTCGCGGTCCAGAGGCCGGCTTTGGAAATCGTGTAGGAGAAGAAATCGGGCGTCGGGCGCCAGACGCGCTGGTCGATGATGTTGATGACGTTGCCTTCGACGCCGTCCGGCAGGTTGGCGTAGAGCGCCTGGGCGAGGAAGACGGGAGCCTTGAGGTTGATCTCGAGGTGGGTGTCCCAGCCGGCCGGCATCACCGAGCCGATGGTATCGAGAAAGAACTCCGAGGCGTTGTTGACGAGGCAGGTTGGGGCGCCGAGGGCTTCGGCGCAGCGTGGGATCAACGACAGGACGTGATCGATGTCCGCGAGATTTGCGTGCAGCGCCGCGGCCTTACCGCCGGTGCGGTTGATTTCGGTCGCGAGGGCTTCGGCGTCGTCGCGGGAGTTGCGGTAGTGGATCGCGACTTGCCAACCGTGCGCGGCGAGGTCGAGCGCGATGGCGCGGCCGATGCGGCGGGCGGCGCCGGTGATCAGAGCTGTGTGATTGGGAGTGGCCATTTGAGAGGTGATGCTCGTCGCTGTCGGGAGTTCGCCGCGGGGCGGCATTCGAACGGTGAGGCCGGCCCCCGTCAACCTTGCTTGCTTTTTGAGCATCAGGGCGGCCGCCTGCGGCATCCCGGCACTTCGCGCTGCACTGTCACAAAGCGTTATTTGGCCAATTAATAGTCAAAAAACGCCGTTCGTGTCATTCGGGCTACAGGGTTGCAGACGAGACGCCCCAGAAGGTCGATTCGGCTTGTAGCAAGCGCCGTTTACGCTTTTTCTACACTCCAGAAGCGTTCGAGAGTGCCGTGCAGTCGGCAACAATGACGAGTTCGGCGCTTTGAGTGGTTAGTAGTGTACGGGGGTAAAGTTCCATCATGGCCGAGTCTCGTAGTGTAGTTAAGTTGTGTACCGCGTCCGCAGTCGCCCTGTTCGCGATGGCCGGCGTTGCTCTCGCCGACGGATACGAGGGCAGCATCAAGGATGCGCCCGCCAAGGCAGAGCGCGAATTCACCTATTCCTTCACCGCGACCGGTACTTCGGATTACATCTTCCGCGGTATCTCGCAGACGGACAACGAGCCCGCCATTCAGGGTTCGGTCAACATCGGCTACGGCATCTTCTATGCCGGCGCGTGGGCTTCGAACGTCGACTTCGGGGATGATGCCCAGGTCGAGATCGACTACTACGCCGGCGTGAAGCCGACGTGGGGTCCGGCAACGTTCGACTTCGGCGTCCTCTACTACGACTATCCTGGCTACGACCTCGACAAAAACGAGTACTTCGAGTTGAAGGCCTCGGTGAGCGGCGAGATCTGGAAGAGCCTCAGCGCCACGGCGACCCTGTATTACCATCCGGACTACAACGGTCGCGAGTATTTCGTATACGAAGGCGGCCTCGCCTACGCGCTGCCGACGTTCCACAGCTTCACGCCCACCATCAGCGGCCAGGTCGGCCACTACGATTGGGATGTCGGTGGCGTCGACTACACGTACTGGAACGCGGGTCTGGCTCTTGCCGTCGAGAAGCTGACCTTCGACTTCCGCTACTGGGACACCGACATGAGCGGCACCTGCCAGGATGGCGGCGTCTACGCTTGCGGCGAGAAGTTCGTCTTCTCGGTCACGCTTGCGCTGCCCTGATCCGGCAAGCCGTAAAGTCTAACCTGCAGCGGGGCCGAGAAATCGGCCCCGTTTTGCGTCAGGATGCCCAAATTCTAATCATATAGAGGACTGGAATTGCAGGGGAAGTTGCCGTCCGGCAACGGTTTTGTCTGAGAACGTGCGGATAACCTGATTAGAACTTGTGAACACAGGCGATTTGGGTCGTTTCTTCGACAGGCCGTGGATTCCCGTAAAGCGCACCGCGGACGCGAAATTTGGCGGTTGGGTGCGTTCTTGCCCTGAAAGCAAGAGGGAATTGGCTTCTCATGACGACCACTAGAAAACTTGCTGCCCTGTGCGGGGCGGCGGGAATTGCGCTCATCGCGATCTCCGGAACCGCCGCCGCCGACGGATACGAGGTTGCGGCCCCGGCGCCTGCCGAAGAAGGCCGCAAGTTCACCTACTCGTTCAACATCGGCGTGACCTCGGACTACATCTTCCGCGGTATCTCGCAGAGCGATAACGATCCGACTATCCAGGGCGGCATCGACCTCGGCTACGGCATCCTCTATGCGGGCTGGTGGGCTTCGGGCGTCGACTTCGGCGGCACGGACGCTGTCAACGACGCGCGCGTCGAGATGGATTGGTACGGCGGCATCCGTCCGACCTGGGGTCCGGCGACGTTCGACTTCGGTGTCCTCTACTACACCTATCCCGGCGAAGGCTGGATTCTGCCCGTCACTGACGGCCCCGAGTTCAACTACGTCGAGCTCAAGGCCGGCGTGAGCGGCGAGATCCACAAAGGCTGGACGGCCGGCTTCACGACCTACTGGTCGCCGAACTACTTCGGTGAGACGGGCAGTGTGTGGACCTTCGAGGGCACCAGCGCCTACACGTTCCACGCAGTGGGTCCGATCGTTCCCGTCGTGTCGGGCACGGTTGGCTACCTGACAGGTGGCGCCGACGACTTCGTGATCGCCAACGGCTTCGACAACTACTGGTACTGGAACGCCGGCATCGCGCTCGTCGTCGACAAGCTGACGTTCGACTTCCGCTACTGGGGCACGAACGCCGACGGCGCCGCGTCGCAAGACCTCGGCTGCATCAACAATTACTGCGACGACAAGTTCGTCTTCAGTGCGAAGGTTCTGCTGCCATAAGCTGACTCTCTCAGCCTGACTGCACAGCGCTTCCGAGGAAACAAGATCGGGGTCGAGCATCGCTCGGCCCCTTTTTTGCGCCCGCAACGGTGCACGTTATTTACACATTATTCACAGGTAGTGGCCGGGTCGCCACACAACCTGATCAAGCGCTGTGGAGAGACGAAATCCGCCTTGTCTCGATTCAGCGGCTCAGGCCTTCTGGATCAAAGCCGCGTTGCGGCCGGTGATGGCGCGTCTATGCCACGAGGGGATGGACCACATGACCGTATCTCGCATTCTGACATTCTGTGGACTTGTGGGTGTGGCGTTAGCCGCATCGACTGGCGTCCGCGCTGACGGCTACGAGGTCGCCGCTCCGGCGACTGTCGAAGAGGGCCGCAAGTTCACTTACAACTTCAACATCGGCGTGACTTCGGACTACGTGTTCCGCGGTATCTCGCAGTCGGACAACGATCCTGCGCTGCAGGGCGGCGTGGATGTTGCCTGGGGCATCATCTATGCGGGCATCTGGGCGTCGCGGGTTGACTTCGGAGACGCGCCGCCGGCGAATGCCGAGGTCGACTGGTACGGCGGCATCAAGCCGACGTGGAATTCGCCGCTCGGCCTGATGAACCTCGATTTCGGCGCTATCTACTATTCGTATCCGGGCGCTGACCCCGCGGCCGTCGGCCTGGCCGATCCCAACTACTGGGAGCTCAAGGCGGGCTACAGCTGGTCGGCGCTGCATCCGAGCCTCGTGACGGGAACCACCGTCTACTGGTCGCCGGAATATTTCGCGCACACCGGCTCGGTCTGGACGATCGAGACGATGGCGGCATTGACGCTGCCGAAGGTTTCCGTCTTCACACCGGTCATCAACGGTGTGCTGGGTTGGGAGAAGGGTGATTCCAACGACGGGTACTTCGTCAACCAGATCGGCACCGACGACGAATACTACTACTGGAACGTCGGTCTGGCTCTTGGCGTCGAGAGCATGACATTCGACTTCCGCTACTGGGATACCAACATCGGCGGCGACGCCGGCAATATCTGCGCGGCGGCAACGCTGTGCGACGAGCGGTTCGTATTCTCGGCGAAGGTTGTCGTCCCGTAAGCGGAGTTCGACTGGGCCAATTCAGGCTTTTGCGAGGGCGATACGGGGCACCGTGTCGCCCTTGGCGTTTTAGCGGCGACTGTCACTTATCCTACACAGGCGTGTCACAGAGCTCGGATATCCGTACGCGTGCTTTTCAGGGGTTGGCCGCCGGCCCTTCCGCTGGCTTACCAGCGGTGGCCTCGGCAGCCAAAACGCAGAGCACGCCAGAGCCCTCAAACGGCGTGTTCGGCGAGGCCAGAGGCCAGCTTTGCGGCGTCCGCCGGAAGTACCCGCTGCCGGCGGCGGCGCAAGCTGGCCTCGTTCCCACTGTGCATCGGCTCTCCGTTTTGACGGGCTTTTCCCCAGTCACTCCGGCTGCGCCGCTTGCCTGTCAGCGCCAATACGCACCATAAACCTCGCGTGTCGACAGCGAGCGCGAGCATGGCCTTTATCTTCATCATCCTCGCGATGACCTCAATGACCGTGCTGGGCGCCTATTGCCTGGCGCGCTCCGGGGGCGAGAAGCGCGTCGTGTTCGCGGATGTGCCGGATGGGCCGGCGGCGTTCGGCTGCAGCATGGCGTGGCTTGCCGTGCGAAGCGACGATCCGATGGAGCTGGTCGAGGCGTTGCGTCTCGAGCAGCCGTCGCTCTGCAACTGGAACTCCGGTATCGGCGCTGTCTACGACGATTGGCTCGGGGCAACGCGCGTGTTCGTGTCGCCGCCGGTCGATGGATGGGTGTTCGCGGTCGGGCTGGCTCTGCCGCATCCGGTAGGAACCGGTTTCATCGACAAATGCACGCCGCTGCTGGTCGACCTCGGCGGGCGGTTTGCCGAGACACAATACTATTTCACCTATCCGCCCATCGATTACTACGCATGGGCGAAGGTGAAGGATGGCCGTCTCGTCCGCGCCTTCGCGGTGAGCGATGAAGGCATCGTCTGGAACAAGGGACGTCCGAGCCGCGAAGAGCGATCACTGGGGCTGAAGCTTTTCGAGCTGCGCGGCGTGCGCGGGCGCAAGGGCGATGCGGGCGGCGAGCTGATCTTGCATCCGACCGAGGATCATGTGCTGCGCCTGGCGAGCCGTTGGGGGATCGATCCGACGACGCTCAATGCCGGTCATGCGCCAGCGGGTCTGGGGCTCATCACCCTGGCGCCACAGGGCTGGCGCACCGAGCGCATCCGCAAGGCGGCCTGAACGCGGCGCAGGCCGTCGCGGCTTCGAGCGAGCGTCAGAAAGACTTCCGGCTTTGGCTTATTGCGGAATGTTATCGGCGAGCAGCGCCAGGTCGCCGCGCTCGCCGCCGGATTCGAGGCGCAATGCAAGACCATCGGGCGGGCACGGCCGGGCGGCGGTTTCGTTCGAGGCGCGATTGAGCTCGAGGCTGGTGCAGCGCGCTGGATCGACGCGCAAGATGGTCGGCAAGCTTCCGGTCTCGATATCACTGCCGTCCGGCGGCGCGCGCGTCGCCGCACTCTGCGCAATGACGCTCTCGTCGTCGAACACGAGCTGGG
>CALRVN010000170.1:0-8521 GCA_943371625.1 Hyphomicrobium sp. CS1GBMeth3 | reverse complement strand
TGTTGTCGAAGAGAACGACGAATAGGAAGGTGAGCACGACGGGGAGCATCGCGAGATCGAGCAACGCGCCAAAGTCGAGCTTGAGGAGCACCGGCGCTATCGAGGGCGGGGCGGAGGCGATGGCCGAGATCGGCGCGAGGCCGAAAACGAGCGCGGCGAGATAGGCGAAGATGATGCCGATGAGGATAGCGCCGGGGATGCGCCGGGCATCGAGCGCCGCCATGAGAATGAAGGCGGCGGCGGCTATCGCGGGTCCGGGCGCCTTGAGATTGCCGAGTGTCACGAGCGTTGCTGGATCGGCAGCGATGAATCCTGCGCCCTGCAGCCCGATGACGGCGAGGAAGAAGCCTATGCCGACGGAGATCGCCAGCTTCTGCGAGCTCGAGATGCTGTCGATGATCCAGCGGCGCAGCGGTGTGATGCTGATGATCAGGAAGAGCACGCCGGATGCGAAGACGGCGGCGAGCGCCGCCTCCCAGGGAATGCCCATGCCTTTGACGACGGAGAAGGTGAAGTACGCGTTGAGGCCCATGCCCGGCGCAAGCGCGATGGGGTAGTTGGCGTAAAGGCCCATGAGGGCGGAGCCGAAGGCAGCGGCGAGGCAGGTGGCGACGAACACCGCGCCTTTGTCCATGCCGGCGTCGGCGAGGATCGCGGGGTTGACGAAGGCGATGTAGACCATCGTCATGTAGGTCGTCAGGCCGGCGAGCAGCTCGGTGCGGACGTTGGTGCCGTGATCCTGCAGCTTGAACATTGCTCAGTCGCCCCGGCGTGCGCGTCAATCTATTGCTTGGGCGCCGTTGTGCCGCTGTAGAAATCGCGGGGCATGCCGATGGGTCCGGCGCCGCCTTGTTGCCCCCCGCCGCCTTGCTGCTGTTGCTGCATCGCGCGCCGCTTGGCGGCGGCCTGGGCCGCCTGCGCGGCCTCGAGCTTCTTGCGCTCGTCGGAGTCCGCCTTTCGCTTCACGCAATAGAAGATCGCGTCCTTGATGGACACCTGCTTGCGGAGCTTCTGCGCCGCCTTCTCACAGATTGCGACGGTGGGGAATTTTTGCGTCTCCGTCCGCTTCTGGCCCGAGCTCAGGGTCAGGATCGTGTAGAGCGTTGCGGCGTCCATCTGAATGTCCCTCGCGTGCTGCCCGGTGGCGGGCGCTGGCGATCTTCGTGCTTGGGCTGTACCTACCGCACGTGCTCGCCGCCTATCAAGCCGACAGGCAGTTCAAGACATTGGAATTATAGGATCAAGCGGCGTCGACGGAGCCGCGATAGCCGCGCGTTGCGCGTGCTTTGAGGGGCGCCATCAACCGGTCATCGAACCAGCGGGGCGGCGCCGTATGGGCTGCGGTAGCTGCAACTTCGAGTTCTGACGCTTCGTCGGCGGCCATGGCCTGGACGCGGTTGCGGCCGTTCTGCTTGGCGGCGTAGAGGGCCACATCTGCACGGTGGAAAAGTGTGCCGATGTCGCATGTCATGTCGTGGTGGTAAGCGACCCCGACACTGACAGTGCCGGCGACGGGGAACTCGTCGATCGTTGCGGCCATGTCGGCGAAGGCGATGCGCACGCGCTCCGCCTGCTCGGTCGCGGCCGTCAGGCTGCTGCCGGGAATGATGGCGGCGAACTCCTCGCCGCCGAGCCGGCCGATGATGCACCGCGCATCGAGGGATTCAGACAGCGTCTCGGAGAAGAGCTGCAGGACGCGGTCGCCGAGGCGATGGCCATAGGTGTCGTTGATCTTCTTGAAGTGGTCGAGGTCGAACACGAGCACGGATACGGGGTCGCTGCGCAGATAGCGGCCCTGCTCGGCGAGGGCCTCGGCGGACTCGAAGAGGGCGCGGCGGTTCGGGAGGCCGGTGAGCGAGTCCGTCAAGGCGAACATGCGCTGCTGGATCTCCTGGCGTTCCTTGACCATGGCGAGGACGACGAAGGCGAGCGCGATGCGGCCGAGCAGAGAGATGAGAACGACGGCCGGCATCCAAGCGCTGGCGTAGACCTGGCCGACGGCGCGGATGGGCATGGTGAGCGTCAGGGGCATCCAGGCGAGAAAGCCGAGGCCGGTGATGGCGAGCAGAAAAATGGCGGGCCAGCGCGACACGAGCTGCTCGCCGTTGCGGCTCATAAGCTCGGCGCCGCTCAAGAGGTAGAGGATGCCGAGCAGCGTGCTGGCGAGGATGAGACGTTCATCGAATGTGGGGGTTAGACCAACGGCGGCGGCGATCACGACGGCGCAAGGCCAGACGGCGACCCAGAGCGGGTTGAGCGAGCGCCCTTCGAACTCGCGCATGGCCATCCACATGATGGCGCCCGAGAGCACGATCATCGCCTGCCCGAAGACAACGAGGCGTGCGTCATTCACGAATGCGGCGGCGTTTACGAAGGCGAGACCGGAGGCCATCACGAGCTGAGAGATGCCCAGCCAGCCGATGAGCGGGCTCGATCGCTCGCGCCACCACATGTAGCAGAGCAACAGGCCGAGGACCGTCGTCGCCGACAGCGAGACGAGGGAGATGGTCGGCATGTCGAGGATCATCGGGTGCCCAAAGACAAAGTGAAAAACGAACGAAGAAATGCCGCTTCGATCATCGCCGAGCGGCGTTGATGGGCTGTCTATAAATTCAGTGAAATTGGATGCATCGGGGCCGGGCGCGGCGGGGATGCGGCCTTGCGGTTCAGCGGCGGATCAGGTGCTGGGCCCCGATGTCGACCAGCTTGGCGCAGCCGGTGAGGGCCATGGCGATCGCCAACTCCTCTCGGAGGATGCGCAGGACGTGGGCGACGCCGGAGGTGCCCGCGACGGCAAGCCCGTAAACGATCGGCCGCCCGACAAGCACGGCGTTGGCGCCGCTGGCGAGCGCCTTGAAGACGTCGGTTCCGCGTCGGATGCCGCCATCCATGAGGACGGGGATACGGCCGGCCACGCGCTCGGCGATGGCTGGGAGCGCGTCGATGGTGGCGGGCAAGGTGTCGAGCGTACGGCCGCCGTGGTTCGACACCACGATGCCGGCTGCGCCGTGGGAAATGGCGAGCTCGGCGTCGTCGGGGTCGAGAATGCCCTTCAACAGAACTGGGAGCCGCGTCTCGGACGCGAGCCAGTCGACATCCTTCCAGGTCGGCGCGAACATCATGGCGTCGTTGAGCGGGAGGCCGCTGCCTCCGGGCAGTTGGGGCAGCGCGTCCGGGCTGACGTTGGCTGCGGCGAGGCCGGGGGGAAGCGCGAACGCGGCGCGGTGCTCACGATTGCGCGCGCCTGCCACGGGAGCGTCGACGGTAAGGACGAGCGCTTCGTATCCAGCCGCCTCGGCGCGGCGGACCAGATGCAGCGAGTCGGCGCGGTTCGCCTGCAGATAGAGCTGCTGCCAGCGACGGGCGCAGCCTGCCTCCGCGACCTTCTCAAGGCTCTGGGTGGCGAGGGTGCTGAGGACGAAGCCGCCATCGTGAGCGGCGGCCGCTGCGGCCGAGCCGCATTCGCCATCGGCGTGCGCCAGCTCCTGGTAGGCGACGGGTGCAGCGAGGATCGGGTGCGCGAAGCTCTGCCCGAGCAACTGGAGCGTGGTGTCGACGCCGCTGCCGCCGCGAAGCACGCGGGGGCGCAGCGCGATGCGCTCGAAGCCCTCGCGGTTCCAGCGGATCGTCGTTTCGTCGCCGGCGCCGCCGGTGATGTAGGCGAACGCGTTAGGCGAAAGGCGCTCGGCGGCGAGGCGCTCGTAGTCGCCGACACTGAGGACGCCGGCGGGGATCTGGCTCGGATGCTCGTTCATGGCTGTTCAGTCGATGTCCGGCGGAGGGCAAAGGCGTCGCGTTGCGCCTGCTTTAAGTGTCACAAATCACGGCTAAGGCACATGGGTATTGTATCCGGGGGGCGGCTGCACTAAGTCGGTCCCCTCAGAGCTGCCGGATGACCGTGCAGGCTCCAGGCTTCCATCCTTGCTCGCGGGAGAACCGAATTGGAAGGTGTCCTCATCATCGGCGCCGGCGCCGCTGGATCCGTTACCGCTCAGAAGGCCGCGATGAACCGCCACGTCTTCAAGAAGGTGCATCTCGCCTCGCGCCGTCTGGCGAGCTGCGAGGCGGTGGCCAAGCGCTGCGTGACACCGATCGAGATCAGCCAGGTCGACGCCGATAACGTCGCCGAGACGGTGGCGCTGATCAACAAGGTCAAGCCGGACCTCGTGATCAACATGGCCCTCCCCTATCAGGACCTGCCGATCATGGATGCGTGCCTGGAGACGGGCGTGCCTTACATGGACACGGCCAACTACGAGCCGCGCGACGTCGCGAAGTTCGAGTACTCGTGGCAGTGGAAGTATCAGGACCGCTACGCCGCCAAGGGCATCATGGCGGTGCTCGGCTGCGGGTTCGATCCCGGCGTGTCGAACATCTTCTGCGCCTATGCGCAGGAGCACCTATTCGACACCATCGATACGATCGACATCATCGACTGCAACGACGGCAGCCACGGCAAGTCGTTCGCGACAAACTTCAATCCGGAGATCAATCTCCGTGAGGTGACGCAGCGCGGCAAGTACTGGAAGGACGGCAAGTGGATCGACATCGATCCGTTGTCGATCTCGACAATGATCGACTATCCGGAGGTCGGTCCGCGCAAGAGCTACCTGATCTATCACGAGGAAGAAGAGAGCCTCGTTCAGAACATCAAGGGTCTGAAGCAGATCCGCTTCTGGATGACGTTCTCGGACAACTATATCAAGCACCTCGACGTGCTGCAGAGCGTGGGCATGACGCGGATCGATCCCGTCATGTACAAGGGCAATCCAGTTATCCCGATGGAGTTCCTGAAGGAGCTGCTGCCGCCGCCGTCATCGCTGGGTGAGAACTACACCGGGCGCACGTCCATCGGCTGCATCATCGACGGCACGAAGGACGGCAAGCGCAAGACGGTGCTGATCTACAACGTCTGCGACCATGCGCAGTGCTACAAGGAGACCGGCGCGCAGGCGGTGTCGTACACGACGGGCGTGCCGCCGATCGTCGGCGCGATCCAGATGTTCAAGGGCACGTGGGCCGGCAAGGGCGTCTACAACGTCGAGCAGCTTCCCTCGAAGCCGTTCCTGGAAGAACTCGGCAAGCAGGGTCTGCCCTGGCACGTGAAGGAAATCACGCCGTCCGATCAGTCCGAGCTGTTCGCGGTAAAAACCTGACGGTTTCCTAAGCTGCGAAGCAACCAAAGATGTGAACTAGGAGCCGGGCATTCCCCGGCTCCGCTGTTTGAGGGTAACTTGAATGGCGCCGAAATTTCCTGCCGACATGAGAACGCCTGCGTACGTCCTCGACGTGAAGGCGTTGAAGCGCAACCTCGCGACTGTCGAGCGCATCCGGCGCGAGGCGGGCTGCAAGATCCTGCTCGCCACCAAGGCATGGGCGATGCCGGCGGCGTTTCCGCTGATGCGCGACGTGCTCGACGGCTCGACCGCTAGCGGTGAATTCGAGGCGCGGCTCGGGCGCGAAGAGTTCGGCAAGGAAGTGCACGTCTATGCGCCCGCCTATTCGCCGGGCGAGGTGGAGCGTGTCACCGCCTATGCGGACCACATCTATTTCAACTCGCCGGAGCAGATCGCGCGGTACGGCGGCGTTGCGAAAGCGGCCGGCGCCAAGCTCGGCGTGCGCATCAATCCGGGTTATTCGAACGCGGTCGTGGGTGGTGCGCTCTATGATCCGTGCGCTCCGTGCTCGCGCTTCGGTACGACGAAGGAGCAGATCGACGAGCTGCCGTGGGGCGATATCGACGTGTTCCACGCGCATGCGCTGTGCGAGAGCCTGGCGGACGGCTCGGTCGGGTTGATCGAGCATGTCGCGCGGGAGTTCGCGCCGTACATCCGCAAGGTGAAGGCGGTGAACTTCGGCGGCGGCCACTTCATCAACAAGGAAGGCTACGACGTCGACAAGCTGATCGCCGCGATCAAGGCGTTCCGCGCTGAGTTCGGAGTAGAGGTGATCTTGGAGCCCGGCGGCGGGATCTTGGTCGACAGCGGCTATCTCGTCGCGTCGGTGATCGGGATGCACTGGAACGAGCAGGACATCGCCATTCTCGACACGTCCGCCAGCTGCCACATGCCGGACGTACTCGAGGTGCCCTACACGCCCGTCGTCATCGGTGCCGACGTTCCGGGCGTCTACGAGCACGACTATATCCTCGGCGGCAAGACGTGCATGACCGGCGATGTGATCGGCGAGTACTCGTTCGCTGAGCTGCTGCAGGTCGGGAGCCGCGTCGTGTTCACCGACATGATGCAGTACAGCTTCGTGAAGAACACGACTTTCAACGGCACGCCGCGGCCCGACCTCGCCATCCTCGACGAAGACGGCAGCTATCGCGTCATCGCGACGTTCGGCTACGACGACTTCCGGCATACGCTGGGGTGATCGGCGCGGAGGCTAGCCTGGCGCTGTCTCATGTGCGACGAGGCGCCAAAAGGTGGCCATCAGCGCCGCATCGTGAAATTGCTCGGCGCGCAGGATCTTGCCGTTGCGAAATGCGGTGACCTGCCGAAAGGCGCCACTCAGAGCGTGCTTGGTTCGGCGGTCACGCACATAGTATTCCACTCGGGCGTGCCCGATCCCGTTTGCGAAGCGGAAATGCTCGAGGACAGAGGCGCTGTCCATCGATTCGGCCATGCCCTGGATAAACGGCCTGAACGCGGGCTTGCCCACGATGACGAGTGGCTGCCCATCGGCACCGCCGACGTTCGACGAGAAGGTCAGGTCGTCGACATATTGGGCCAAGACGCCTTCCACGTCGCCGCGGCTCCACGCGAGATAAGCTCTGTCGATAAGGCTGCGGGCGCGGTGCTCGTCCATTCTCGTGCGGTCCGTTCGGTTCCAGGCGCCCGTGAGCTAAATTCAGCAGTTCGCATCATAGTTGCCCCATTGCAGGAGGAAAGCCGGACTTGCGGCGGTAGCGACGTGGCCTCCAGAATCACCAGAACAACTTTTTTCCATGGGATGGACCGGCTTGACCGCATCGCGCCGGGCGTTGCATGAGGCGGGAAAGGGAGCGCAGCATGGACAAAATCAATCAACGCATTGCGGCTGAGCTCGGGGTCGCGCCGCGGCAGGTCGTGGCAGCGGTGGAGCTGCTCGGCGAGGGGGCAACGGTCCCATTCATCGCCCGGTACCGCAAAGAAAAAACGGACGGGCTGGACGACACCCAGCTGCGCAAGCTGGAGGAGCGTCTGGGCTACCTGCGCGAGCTGGAGGACCGCCGCGCCACGGTGCTGAAGACCATCGATGGCCTCGGCAAGATGACGCCAGAGCTGCGGCGGCAGATTGACGGGGCGGCGACCAAGATCGAGCTGGAGGACATCTACGCGCCCTTCAAGCCCAAGCGGCGGACGAAGGCCCAGATCGCCCGCGAGGCGGGGCTGGAACCCCTAAGCGAAGCACTGCTCAAGAACCCGGGCCTCGATCCTGTTGCGGAGGCCGCGAAGTACGTCGATGCCGAGAAGGGCGTCGCCGACGTGAAGGCCGCGCTCGATGGTGCGCGGCACATCCTCATCGAGCAGATCGCGGAGACGCCGGCGCTCGTCGGCAACCTGCGCGAGTGGCTGTGGGGTGAAGGCGAGCTGAAATCGGCGGTTCGCAAGGGCAAGAACGACGAGGGCGCCAAGTTCTCGGACTATTTCGAGTTCGGCCAGCGCATCAAGGACATTCCATCGCACCGCGCGCTGGCGATGCTGCGCGGCCTCAACGAGGGCGTTCTCGAACTCGACCTCGATGTGGCGCACGAAAAGGGCAAGGCGCATCCGGCCGAGGGGCGCATCCGGACCGCGTTCGGCATTGCCGAGCGCGGTCGTCCGGCCGACGCGTGGCTGGGCGAGACCGTGCAGAAGGCGTGGGCGGACAAGCTTGCGGGATCGCTGCAGACGGGGCTTCTCGCGCGCTTGAAGGAGCGCGCGGATGGCGAGGCGATCAGCGTCTTCTCGCGCAACCTGAAAGATCTTCTGCTCGCCGCGCCGGCAGGGCCGCGCACTACGATGGGCCTCGATCCCGGTATCCGCACGGGCGTCAAGGTTGCCGTCGTCGATGCGACGGGCAAGGTGGTGGCGACGACGACCATCTATCCACACGAGCCGAGGCGCGACTGGACCGGCTCGCTCGCGACGCTCGCCGCGCTGTGCAAGCAGCACAAGGTGGATATCGTCAGCGTCGGCAACGGCACGGGCGGGCGCGAGACGGACAAGCTCGTCGCCGACCTGATGGCCAAGATGCCAGACCTGAAGCTGACAAAGGCAATGGTGTCGGAGGCCGGCGCGTCGGTCTATTCGGCGTCGGAGCTGGCGGCGAAGGAATTTCCGGACCTCGATGTCAGCCTGCGCGGCGCGGTGTCGATTGCGCGGCGACTGCAGGATCCGCTGGCGGAGCTGGTCAAGATCGAGCCGAAAGCGATCGGTGTCGGCCAATACCAGCATGACGTCGACCAGTCGGGTCTCGCGCGCTCGCTCGACGCGGTGGTCGAGGACTGCGTGAACTCAGTCGGCGTGGACGTGAATACCGCTTCGGCGCCGCT
>CALRVN010000169.1:0-8580 GCA_943371625.1 Hyphomicrobium sp. CS1GBMeth3 | reverse complement strand
CCGGCATCATGATGGCCATGCTGCGGCTCAACGTGGCGTCGGTGTTCATGTACGGCGGCTCGATTCTGCCCGGCCGGTTCAAGGGCAAGGACGTCACCGTCGTCGACGTGTTCGAGGGCGTGGGTATGCATTCGGCCGGCCGCATGTCGGACGAGGAACTGCACGAGCTAGAGTGCGGGGCTTGCCCGTCGGCCGGATCGTGCGGCGGCCAGTTCACGGCCAACACGATGGCCTGCGTGTCGGAAGCGATCGGTTTGGCGCTGCCCGGATCGGCGGGTGCACCGGCGCCTTACGAGAGCCGCGACGCCTATGCGCTGGATAGCGGCAAGGCGGTCATGAACCTTTTGGCGCTGGGCATTCGTCCGCGCGACATCTGCACGCGCGAAGCTTTCGAGAACGCTGCGGTGATCGTTGCCGCGACCGGCGGCTCAACCAACGCTGCCCTGCATCTGCCGGCAATGGCACACGAGGCGGGCATCGAGTTCGATCTGTTCGACGTGGCCGAAATCTTCAAGCGCACACCGTACATCGCCGACCTCAAGCCGGGCGGAAAGTACGTCGCCAAAGACGTGTACGACATCGGCGGCGTGCCCCAGATCATGAAGGCGCTGCTCGACGGCGGTCTGTTGCACGGCGACTGCATCACCGTCACCGGGCGTACGATCAAGCAGAACCTCGAGAACGTGGTGTTCAACACCGACCAGAAGGTCGTGTACCCGGTCTCCACTCCGATCACCCCGACGGGTGGCGTCGTGGGGCTCAAGGGTACGCTTGCACCGGAGGGCGCCATCGTGAAGGTGGCCGGCCTCAAAAAGCTGCAATTCAGCGGCCCTGCTCGCATCTTCGATTGCGAGGAGGACGCGTTCGCTGCGGTCGACGCTGGCCAGTACAACGACGGCGACGTGATCGTGATCCGCTACGAGGGTCCCATCGGGGGTCCCGGCATGCGCGAGATGCTGTCGACGACGGCGGCGCTCTACGGACAGGGCGCAGGCGAGAAGGTTGCGCTCATCACCGACGGCCGGTTCTCCGGAGGCACGCGCGGATTCTGTATCGGGCACGTCGGCCCCGAGGCTGCCGTGGGCGGGCCGATCGGCCTCATCAAGGACGGCGACATCATTTCGATCGACGCCGTGACGGGTACGCTCGACGTTGCACTCAGTGAAGCCGAGCTTGCCGAACGTAAGAAGCATTGGAAGGCCCCGGCCAACGCCTACCAGAGCGGCGCCATACGCAAGTACGCGCAGCTGGTGGGACCGGCCTACAAGGGCGCTGTTACTCACGAAGGCGGAAAAGCGGAAGTGATCTGCTATGCGGATATTTGATCGCACAGTTCGCGTATTCGTTGCCGGAATTTTGCTGGTCCTCGGCGCTGCCGCGGCCGCTGCAGATGGAAAATACCGATCGGCGCAAGAGGCGCTCGACCAGGGCATAGGCGCGTTCAACGGCGGCTATTACGAGATCGCTATTCCGGCGCTCGATTACGCCGCTGACGCGCATCTGTTCCTGGCGCCCTACTATCTGGCGCGGATCTATTCGGACAACAACGGCTCTCACACCGATCACGGCAAGGCCTACGAGCTTTATCTGAAGATCGCCGAGGAGCACACGGACGTCGATCCGGAAGACGACCAGCGTGCGCCGTACGTCGCTAAGTCGATGACGCGCATCGCCGGTTATCTGCTGAACGGCCTGCCCGAGATCAATCTCAAGCCAAATCAGACCATCGCTATGGAGTATCTGCGCGAAGCGGCGCAGTTCTTCCGCGACGAGGACGCACAGTTTGAGCTGGCGAAGCTTTACATGCGCGGCGACGGCGTCGAGAGCGACGTTCCCTATGCCAAGCACTGGCTGTCGGTGCTAAGCCAGAAGGGGCATTCGGGCGCGCAGGCGTTCCTTGCGGACCTGCTCTGGCGCGGCAAATTCATGAAGGCCGACCCCGTGAAGGCGCTGGCACTGATCTCGGTCGCCGTCGCCAACTCACCGCCCTACGAGCGGGTGTGGATCGACGACATCTACCAGAACATCTACTGCGGCGCGGCGCAGGGCGTGCGCAAGCAGGCGACCGGCATCGTCGCGGACTGGCGCACGCGTTACGGGCGCAAACCGGAAGCACACGACGACGTCGATCTCGGAGCGCTGACGGTGCAGGCGACGCGCACGTGCGGGAATGGCGAGCCGGTGCTCTACGACATCAATGCGGTGAAGGAAGGCACGGGCGCGCCTATCGCTGCCGGGGCACCGCCGGCGGTGTTGCCTGACCCGGGTGCCAAGCTGATCAAGGGTGCCGCTTCCGACATCGGAATGCGCGATGCGAGTGCCGCGCCGGCGCCAGCCTCTCGCTGAAGCTGGCCGCGTTCGAGCCAAGCATATTCAGAACGGTAAATTCAGAACGTAAGAAAGCCGGAGCGCGCTTGCTGCACGCTCCGGCTTTCTTTGTCGATTGCCGCGTCGATCAGCGGCGCGAGAGGCTCAGCTGAGCCGAGGTTCCGTCGCCCGACAGGCTGACGCTCTGGCTCTTGCCATGCACCGTCACGCGGATCGAGCCGCGCACGTTGTACTGCGAGTTGACGAAGCTGCCTTTGTAGGAGTTGCCGCCGGTCTTGTAGACGGTGGCCGTCTGCGAGGCGCTGCCCGACGAGGTCGCGCAGGTTGCCGTCACGTTGTAGCTGTTGCCGCCGCCAGTGTAGTGCGCGCGACAACGGGCCTTCTCCTTCGAACCACTGGCGAACGAGACCCAGCCGCCGCCACTCCAGGAGCCGGAGAGGCTTGCAGCCGGCTCGGCCTCAGAGGGGCCGACGAAAGCGACGACGGGCAGCACCGCAAGGGCCAGCATGGCCGAGCGACGTGCGAAACTGTTGAACTTCTCAATCTTCATGACGGTGACCCTGCGCAATGAGCCTTTTGTCCGACCTGGACCAGTTTATACGAGATCGCCCCGTGAACGCGAAGTGGGGACGTATTCGGCGCCAGACATTGGCGTAGAAACGTAAGAACTCGCTGAACGTGCCAACACTCCGTGAGTGTATGTGCCGCAGCGACGCCCCCATAGTCCTTAACCGGCTAACCCCCGCTGTTCCCTGAGGAACAGAGCCGCGCGGCGAATGCCGGTAACGGATTGTGAGGGGCGCCCAGGTGGGCTGCGGTCCCCGGCTTGGATAACAATCTTGCTCCGATGGAGGCAAAAATGTTGCGCTCCTATTTTGTTTTGCTTGGGGGATTCCTCACCGGAGTCTTTCTTATCACCGCTCTGCTCGCCACCGAGGCGTCGGCCGGCATGAGCCAGGACCTGTCTGTTTGCACCGCAGCGAAGGATGCAACGGCCACGGCCGCCTGCACCCGCATCATGAAGAGCGGCCGGTTGCCGGACGGGCAGATGTATATCGCCTATTTCAATCGTGGCACGGCGTGGCGCCGGACGGGCGAGGCGACGAAGGCTGTCGCCGACTTCACGAAGGTCCTCGAACTGAGGCCCGGCTTTGCGCGCGCGTTCGAAGCGCGGGGCTTGGCTCAGGCTGATCTCGGCGAGTCCTCCAAAGCATTGTCCGATCTCGACGAGGCCGTGAAACTTGGCGGCGATGACGGGCGGTTTCTTTTCAGCCGGGCGGTGGCCAAGCGCAGGGAGGGTGATCGAGCCGGGGCGCTGGAAGATCTGAGCTCGGCGGGCGCCCTGAAGCGTGCGGGCGTGCAGATCGGATTGATGCGAGCGCTGATCCTCTCGGAGCAGGGCGACTACGGGCAAGCCCGGGCAGAAATCGACAAGGCAGTGGCGCAGCCAAGCGAGGCAGCTCTCGTGCATTACGCGCGCGCATCGGTTGATTTCGCCGAAGGACGCGTGGCTGAGGCCGAGACGGCCGTCGACCGTGCCATCTCGTTGCGTCCGGAGCTTCGCTCGGCGCGCGTTCTCAAGGGCCGCATTCTCGAAGGGCGCGGTGCACGTGCAGAAGCGCGCACGAGCTACGAGAAGGCGCTGGCTGGCGGGTACGACTCCTTCGACAGCCGTGCGGCGACGAAGGTCGCGAAAGATCGTCTGGCTGCGCTGGGTGTACCTGAAGCGGTGAAGAAGCGTGGCCCGGCGGTTGCCGAGGCGAAGCTCGAGCCGCCGCGCAAGGTCGACTGCAAGGTGTTCCTGCCGGCGACCGGCAGCGTCGTCACAGCAAAGTGCGGCGAATAATATGTCGAGGCCGCGTCCCGATCTGCGGGGCCGGCCCGGCTAGAGGTCCAGGTCGACCCAGACGGGGACGTGGTCGGACGGCTTCTCCCACGCGCGGGTGAAGCGATCGACACCGGCGCCCCGAAGCTTGTCGGTCGCTTGCGGCGAAAGCAGCAGGTGATCGATGCGGATGCCGTCGTCCTTGTGGAAAGCGCCGGCCTGATAATCCCAGAACGTGTAAACGCCGGGTCCGGGATGGCAAAGGCGCAATGCGTCCGTCAGGCCGTCATTGAGGATGGTGCGGTAGGCGGCACGGGTCTCAGGCTGAAACAGAGCGTCGTTGACCCAGGCGGCCGGACGTTTGGCGTCCATCGGCTCGGGGATGACGTTGTAGTCGCCGGCCATGACGAACGGAATTTCCTCCGCGAGCAGCCGCTTGAAGTGGGCGCGCAGTCGCGCGAGCCAGGCGAGCTTGTAGGGAAATTTCTCGGTGCCGACGGGGTTGCCATTCGGCGCGTAGATCGAGGCGACCTTGAGGATGCCCGAAGGCACGGAGATTACCGCCTCGACGAAGCGGGACTGGTCGTCGGCGTCGTTACCAGGAAGGCCCATGCGGGCTTCCTCGAGCGGCTGCTTGGAGAGAATGGCGACGCCGTTGAAGCCTTTCTGCCCGTGTACGACGCAGTGATAGCCGAGCTCCTCGAACGCTTCCTTGGGGAAGCCCTCAGTGACGCTCTTGATCTCCTGAAAGCAGACAACGTCGGGGGATTCCTGGCGCAGGTAGGCAACGGCCGACTCAAGCCGCGCCTTGACGCCGTTGATGTTCCAGGTGGTCACCTTCATGCGGTGAAGGGGTAGTCGAGAATCGTGGCGCTGGCCAGCAACCGACGCACGTCGGCGCTGATGTGCCGTCTTATCCCCGCGAATGCCGCCGCGCATAAACTCGCGGCCGCCCATCTCGAAGACGCGGGGTGCAGACGTGCGCTGGCGGGTTGCACGGGATGGGCCGGCAGGCAATGCGCAGGACCCATAAGCTGGTCTGTGACCTCACTATCGCCGGCGCGAAAATGTCGGTGGGCCCTGGGCAGGGATGCAATCCAGGGAAGATGGTCGGTCGGCGAGCCTGTCGAGTGGGGCGGCGATGGCCGCATCCAAACAACGCAATTTGAGGGCCAGGACCGCCCCACTCCCGCGTTTTTGCATGCGCCCGGGCTCGGAGCCGCGGGGGGCAAATGCTCGCGCGATAAGGGCGAGGGAGCGGATTAAATAGAAAAGCTGGTGCCGCAGCCGCAGGAGGCGGTCGCCTTGGGATTGGTGATCCGGAACGAGGCTCCGATCAGATCGTCAACGAAGTCGATCTCGGAGCCGGTGAGGAAGCCGAGCGAAACCTGGTCGATCACAACCTTGGCGCCGGAGCGCTCCAGCACCACGTCGTCGTCATCTGCGCCGGGTACCAGGTCGAACTTGTACTGGAAGCCCGAGCAGCCGCCGCCCTCGACGCTGATACGCAGGGCCCGTGCCGCTGCCTCGCCGGCGACGATCTCGGCGATGCGCTGGGCGGCGCGCTCGGTGACGGTGACGGATTCGCTCATCGGTGCCTCGGGCGGTGCTTCCGGCCTGGGGTTGCGGTCGGCCGGAATCTATCCCAATGCAAGATAAGCGCGGCGGGCGGTAAATCAAAGCCCGGCGAGAGCCCCTGAAACCGGCGTCAGACGTGGAAAAAGCAGCCATCACGAGCGATGTAGCCGACTATGGGGCGGGACTGGCGCCCGGCGAGCGCTCGCCCGCGGCCTATTCTGCCCGTGCCGTGCCGAGCCGGGGCCGCATGACGCCGGAGCCGGAATGTACCACGCGCAGCCCGTTCCAGCGCGACCGGGACCGCATCCTGCACTCGACCGCCTTCCGGCGGCTGACGCACAAGACGCAGGTGTTCGTGTTTCACGAGGGCGACCATTATCGCACCCGGCTGACGCATTCGCTCGAGGTGGCACAGATCGCGCGCACGGCAGCGCGGCAGCTGCGGCTCGACGAGGATCTCGCGGAGGCGATCGCACTGGCGCACGACCTCGGGCACCCGCCGTTCGGGCATGCGGGAGAGCGGGCGCTGGACAAGGCGATGGAGGGCTTCGGCGGCTTCGACCACAATGCACAGAGCTTGCGCGTCGTCACGTCGCTGGAGCGCAAGTACGCGAAATTCGATGGGCTCAATCTGTCGTGGGAGGCGCTGGAAGGGCTCGCCAAGCATAACGGGCCGGTGGCAGACGGCGATGCCGTTGGCAAGGTCGCGCGGCGGATCGAAGGCTGGAAGAGCCTCGACCTTCACTCCTGGCCCTCAGCGGAGGCGCAAGTCGCCGCTCTCGCCGACGACATTGCCTATGTCACGCACGACATCGACGACGGCTTGCGCGCCGATCTGATCACGCTCGACGATCTGGAACGGCAGCCCCTGTCTGGGCCGGCGATGCACAGCGTGCGCGCACTGAACCCGCGCGGGAACTCCCGCAGCGTCTACGAGCTGACGCGACGGCTCATCACCGAGATGATCGCGGGCCTTGTCACCGAGACGCGGGCGCGGCTGTCGCGGCTGACGCCGTCGTCGCCGGACGACATCCGGACCGCTCAGGGGTCGATGGTTGGGTTCTCCGACGCGCTCGCCGAGGATGTCGTGCGGCTCAAGGGCTTCCTGTTCGAGCGCGTGTACCGGCACGAGCGAGTCATGCGGGTGATGCGTGACGCGGAAGGGGTCGTGGGCAACCTGTTCGGGCGCTACATGGCCGAACCGGCAGCAATGGCGGAACGCTGGTATGCTGCATCGCGCGACCTCGACGAGCGGCGCCGCGCGCGGCTCATCGCTGACTTCGTCGCCGGAATGACCGATCGCTACGCCATCGAAGAGCATCGTCGCCTGTTTGACGCCACACCCAATTTGCGTTAGGCGGGCCGCGACTTTCCCTCATCTTTTCAGCCTCAGGATTCACCGCCGTGGATGTGTTCGCCGAGATCGAAAACCGTGTTTCGGCGGCGCTCGAAGCGCTCAAGTCGGAGGGTGCTCTGCCACCCGACGTGACGACGCGCGGGTTCGACGTGGAAGCGCCGCGCGACCCGACGCACGGTGACCTTGCGTGCAATGCTGCCATGGTGCTGGCGAAGCCGGCACGCATGAAGCCGCGCGACATCGCCGAGAAGCTGCAGGCAAAACTGTCGGCCGATGCAGACATCGAGTCTGTCAGCGTGGCCGGTCCGGGCTTCCTCAACATCACCTTGAAGCCGGAGTTCTGGCACAAGCTGGTGCGCGCCATCCACGAGCAAGGCGCGAAGTACGGGCGCACGGGCATCGGCAAGGCGCAGTCGGTCAACGTCGAATACGTGTCGGCCAATCCTACGGGGCCAATGCACGTCGGCCATTGCCGCGGCGCGGTGTTCGGTGACGCGTTGGCGAACCTGCTCGCGTTCGCGGGGTTCGACGTCACGCGCGAATACTACATCAACGATGCGGGCGGGCAGGTGGACGTGCTCGCGCGGTCGGTGTTCCTGCGCTACCGCGAGGCGCTGGGCGAGGACATCGGCGACATCCCGGCGGGGCTATATCCCGGCGACTATCTGAAGCCGGTCGGCGCGGCTCTGGCGAAGGAACACGGCCAGTCGCTGATCAACATGCCGGAAGAGCGGTGGCTGCCGATCGTGCGCACGTTCGCGATCGAGCAGATCATGCCGATGATCAAGGACGATCTCGCTGCGCTCAACATCAAGCACGACGTGTTTTTCTCGGAAGCATCATTGACGCGCAGCGGCACCGACAAGGTGAAGGCCGCGATCGATGCCTTGCGCGATAAGGGTATGATCTACGAGGGGCGTCTCGAGAAGCCCAAGGGCCACGAGGATGAAGAGTGGGAGGACCGCGAGCAAACGCTGTTCAAGTCCACCGAGTTTGGGGACGAGGCCGACCGCGCCCTGATGAAGTCGGACGGCAGCTACACGTACTTCGCTGGCGATGTCGCCTACCACTACGACAAGCTGCAGCGTGGCTATAAGCACCTCGTCAACGTGTTTGGTGCCGATCACATCGGCTACATTCCGCGCATGCTGGCGGCCGTCGCGGCATTCACCGGCGGCACGGTCGAGCGCGATGCCAAGGGCAAACTGAAGTCGTGGCAGACGAGCGGGGGATCGGCGGACCTCGCGATCAGGGTCGTCAATCTCGTCAAGCTGTTCAAGAACGGCGAGCCGTACAAGATGTCGAAGCGCGCGGGCACGTTCGTGACGCTGCGCGACGTCGTTGACGAAGTCGGACGCGATCCGGTCCGCTTCATGATGCTATACCGCAAGGAGCTCGAGCCGCTCGACTTCGACTTCGCCAAAGTGACGGAGCAGTCGAAGGACAATCCGGTGTTCTACGTGCAGTACGCGCACGCGCGCGCCGCGTCGGT
>CALRVN010000168.1:0-8584 GCA_943371625.1 Hyphomicrobium sp. CS1GBMeth3 | reverse complement strand
CTCGACGGCGACATCGCCATCATCCGGCGCTGCGACACGGCGGAGAACGGCGACATCGTCGTGGCACTGGTCGACGCGGAAGAAGCGACGCTGAAGCGGCTGCGCAAGAAGGGCACGACCATCGCGCTGGAAGCCGCCAACCCGGAGTTCAAGACGCGCATCTTCGGCCCCGATCAGGTCGACATCCAGGGGCGCCTCGTAGGGCTGATGCGGCGTTACTGAAGCGCGGCGGCGCGGTTGGTTTCGTGGCTGTCGTCGTGCCCACGCGGCAAGTGCGGCATGGACCAGGGCCGCAGGCCGCGCACGGCAGCGACGGTCTCGATGCGGATGCTGCCGTCGGTGCCGATGTAGAGCGCGTGCGTGCCGGCGCGGCGGGCGGCGAAGAAATCAATCACGGCTTTCGGCCGGGTGCAGTCACGCGGGCTGACGATCGGCGATACGACGAACGCCGCGCGGCGGCAGTCCTCGGCGAAAGCGGCGGGATGGCGCGCCACGGCGATAGCGAGGCCTTTGACAGCGGTCGTGCACCCTGTCCCGCCGCAGCGAAAGGCCGATGCTTTAGCGGCCTCGGCAACGGTGCGGCCGGAGCCGTCATGCTCGAGCCAGCGCTCCAGCTCGAAGGATGCGCGGCCGGCGCCGACGGCGGAAAGCTCGCCATCTGAGCCGCGCACGGCGATGAGCTCGCCGTCGCGGCCGACTATGAAGTCCGGTGCCGGGAGAGTGGGTGCGAGTGCGATGCCGCCTACGATGGCCGCCAATCCCAGCAGGCGCCATCGGCTCTGCCAAAGCAGCAGCCAGAGGCCGCCCGCGACCATCAAGAGGAACGCGGACGCCGGCATCGCCGGCACGTGCAGCACCGCACCCGGCAAGTCGGCGACCCGATGCGCCACCCACGTCATGGCGTCGATGCCGAGCCCCATGATCAACAGCGGATAGGCTTCGAGGCCGAGCGGCATCAGGATCAGCGACGCGAGCGCCGCCGGCATGACGATGAGGTTGCACACCGGAACGGCGATGAGGTTGGCGAGCACAGCGTACTGCTGGCTTTTGTGGAAGTGGTAGGCGCCGAAGGGCGCGACGGCGATGCTGGCGACCAGCGTCGACAGCACGATGCCGCCAAAGAACAGCGCGAGGCGCACCGCCGGCCGCTGCATCAGCTCGCCCCAGGTTTCGCTGTTGCGCAGGGCCTCGTAGGCCGAGACGAGCGCCAGGACTGCGGCGAACGACATCTGAAATCCGACGTCGAACAGGCTCTCCGGGAAGAGGACGAGGATGATGGTTGCGGCGAGAACGACGTTGCGCAGGGCGAGCGCCGGGCGGTCGAGCAGCACGGCGAGGAACATGATCGACATCATGATCGCCGAGCGCACGGTCGCGAAGGCGCCGCCCGATCCGAGCAGATAGGCGAAGGCCGCGAGCATCGCGCACACAGCCGCCCACTTCTTGATCGGATGGCGCAGGGCGAAAGACGGAAATGCCGCGAGCACCAGCCGCACGATGAAGAAGACCGAGCCGGCGATGATCGCCATGTGGAAGCCGGAGATCGACAGGATGTGGACGATGCCGCTGTCCTTGTAGGCATCGTTGGTCGCCTCGGAGATGCCGCCGCGTTCGCCGGTGATAAGGGCGGTGGCGATGGCGCCGGTCTCGCCCGGAAGCACGGCGATGACGCGGGCGCCCAGCGCCAGGCGGATGCGCTCGATCGCGGCCCAGAAGCGCAAGTCGACCGGCGGGTCCTGAGCCGAACGGTCGACCACCGGCGATGACAGCGAATAGCCGACGGCGCCGATGGCATCGAACCAGGCCTGGCGCGCAAAGTCGTAGTCGCCCGGCATGGCCGGTGCCGAGGGCGGCATCAGCGTGGCGCGGACGCGCACGGCATCTCCCGGCTGCAGGTCCGGCGGCACGCGCGGCACAGAGACACGCACGCGTGCAGGTCGTTCGGCGGCGGGGAGATCGCCGACGCCGATCGTGCGCAACGTCAGCCGCTTGCCACGAGTCGTCTTGGGCTCGATCAACTCGACCCAGCCGTGCACCTCGATGGCGTTGATCTGCCGCGCGAGGACCGGGGCGCTGACGTTCTCGACGCGCAGCTTGGCGAGGCCGAAGCCGAATGTGGCGGCGAGCAGGCCGGAGACGATAAGGCGCCCCAGCGTCGTGCGGGCCACGCCTGCGGCGCCGATGGCCAGCATGGCGAGGAACGGCGCCAGGGCCCGGAACAGCGAGGGCTCGACCGGCAGCGCGAAGTAGGTCCCGATGCCGCAGCCGATGAGCACCGGAAGCCAGGCGAACCAGCGCTCCTGCTCGGCTTCCAGGCGCCGTCCGAGGGGCGCCAGCACACCGTTTTCGCCGACCGCGCCGTCCACTCCGATACGCGCCCCTTAACCCACCACCTGTTGCATGCTACATCGCAGGCCAACTTCCCGCATTCGAACGTCCATCGACAAAAACATGAACAATCCGACACGCAGCGCCACTTCAGCGCCGATCGTGCGCTTTGCCCCTTCGCCGACGGGATATCTCCATATCGGCGGTGCACGCACGGCCCTGTTCAACTGGCTCTACGCCAAGGGTCGGGGCGGCCGGATGCTGCTGCGCATCGAGGACACCGACCGGGAGCGCAATAACCCGGAGGCCGTGGCGGCGATCCTCGACGGGTTGAAGTGGATGGGGCTCGAGTGGGACGGTGAGGCCGTATCCCAGTTCGCGCGCGCCGACCGGCATCGGCAGGTGGCCGAGGAGCTGCTCGCGAAGGGCCACGCCTATAAGTGCTGGCTGACACCGGCTGAGCTCGACGCCATGCGCGAGAAGGCGCAGGCCGAGAAGCAACCGCTGACGATCCGCTCGCCGTGGCGGGACCGCGATCCGTCGGAAGCGCCCGACCTGCCGTTCGCCATCCGCCTCAAGGCGCCGCGTGAAGGCGAGACCGTGGTCGACGACGCGGTGCAGGGCCGCGTCGTGTTTCAGAATAAGGAGTTGGACGATCTCATCATCCTGCGCTCCGACGGCAACGCGACGTACAATCTCGCCGTGGTCGTCGACGATCACGATATGAACATCACCGACGTCATTCGCGGCGTCGACCACCTGACCAACGCCGCGCGGCAGACGCAGATCTACGAGGGCATGGGCTGGGAGGTGCCGCGGTTCGCGCACGTGCCGCTCATTCACGGGCCGGACGGCGCCAAGCTGTCGAAGCGGCACGGCGCGCTCGGCATCGAGGCCTATCGCGAGATGGGCTATCTGCCGTCGGCGCTGCGCAACTATCTGGTGCGGCTCGGCTGGAGCCACGGCAACGACGAGATCATGTCGACGTCGCAGATGGTCGACTGGTTCGACGTCACGGACATCAACCGCTCGGCTGCGCGCTTCGACTTCGCCAAGCTGGAAGACCTCAACGGCCACTACATCCGCAACGCCGACGACCAGGAGTTGCTGCTACGCGTCGAAGACGTGCTGCCTCACCTGCCGAACGGGCCTGAGATCGAGAAGCGGCTCGACGCCGACATGCGCGCGAAACTGCTGATCGCGATGCCGGGTCTGAAGGAGCGAGCCAAGACCCTCATCGAGCTGATCAACGGCGCCGACTTCCTGTTCGCCGACCGGCCGCTGCCGCTGGACGAGAAGGCGCAGAAGCTGCTCGACGGCGACGGGCGCCAGAAGCTCGCCGACCTGCTGCCGAAGCTCGAGGCTTCGGGTCATTGGACAGCCGCCGCGTTGGAAGAGATCGTGCGGACCTATGCCGAGGCGAGCGGGGCCAAGCTGGGCAAGGTGGCGCAGCCGCTGCGTGCCGCGCTCACCGGCAAGTCCGTCTCGCCGCCGGTGTTCGACGTGATGGCCGTGCTTGGGCGCGAGGAAGCTCTCGCCCGCATCCGCGATCACGCTGCTTAAGCGGGGTCGCCCCGCTCGCCCGCTGCCTAATCGGTCGCCTTTCGGCTTAAGAAAAAGGCTTGTGCCGCTACGCGTGGTTAGCGTCCGCTTGTCATATTCGTGGGGTCGCGAGAGTGCGCTGGCAGACTATGTTGCGGTGCAAAAGTAGTGTAGCATTCGGTGCAACGACCGGCGGATGAGCGACGCCGGATCGCCTCAACCCAATACATAAACGCTCTTAGGGGACGTTGATTGAGAAGCTTGGGAGACGTCGCGTTGCTCGCCACCAATCCCCATCGCCGGGTATCACAGGATTCCGCGCCATGAACGTCCACGACAAAGCGCCCACAGCCGAGATCGCCGCCGAGCTGACACTCGAAGGCAAGTCGTCGAAACTGCCCGTGCGAAGCGGAACGCTCGGCCCCGATGTCATCGACGTCGGCAAGCTCTACCGCGATACCGGCTGCTTCACCTACGATCCCGGCTTCACGTCGACCGCGAACTGTATGTCGCGCATCACCTATATCGACGGTGATGCGGGCGTATTGCTGTATCGCGGCTATCCGATCGATCAGCTGGCCGAGCAGTCGAGCTTCCTGGAAGTCTGCTACCTGCTGCTGCACGGCGAGCTGCCGTCGAAGGACCAGTACGCCGGTTTCCGCTCGACGATCACGCGGCACACGATGCTGCACGAGCAGATGACGCGCTTCTTCACCGGCTTCCGTCGTGACGCGCATCCGATGGCGGTGATGACCGGCACGGTCGGCGCGCTGTCGGCGTTCTATCACGACTCAACCGACATCAACGATCCGGGCCAGCGCGCCGTCGCTTCGCATCGCATGATCGCGAAGATGCCGACGATCGCCTCGATGGCGTACAAGTATTCGATCGGGCAGCCGTTCATCTACCCGCGCAACGACCTCGATTTCACGACCAACTTCCTGCAGATGTGCTTCGCCATTCCGTGCGAGCCGTTCGTGGCGAACCCGGTGCTGACGCGGGCGCTCGATCGTATCTTCATCCTGCACGCCGATCACGAGCAGAACGCTTCGACGTCGACGGTGCGTCTTGCCGGCTCGTCGGGCGCCAATCCGTTCGCGTGCATCGCGGCCGGTATCGCATGCTTGTGGGGACCGGCACACGGCGGTGCCAACGAGGCGGCGCTCAACATGCTGAGCGAGATCGGCACCGTCGATCGCATCCCGGAATACATCAAGAAGGCGAAGGACAAGAACTCGGGCTTCCGCCTGATGGGCTTCGGGCACCGCGTCTACAAGAACTACGATCCGCGCGCCAAGGTGATGCAGAAGACCTGCCACGAGGTGCTCGACGCGCTCGGACATCACGACGATCCGCTGCTGAAGGTCGCGATCGAGCTGGAGCGCATCGCGCTGCAGGACGAGTACTTCATCGAAAAGAAGCTCTATCCCAACATCGACTTCTACTCCGGCATCACGCTGCGGGCGCTCGGCTTCCCGGTGTCGATGTTCACGGTGCTGTTCGCCATCGCGCGCACGGTCGGCTGGATCGCGCAGTGGAAGGAAATGATCGAGGACCCGGAACAGCGCATCGGCCGCCCCCGTCAGCTCTACATGGGCTCACCGGAGCGCGCTTACGTGCCCATGGATCAGCGGTAATTCAGGCAATAGACAGTTGGCATTGGGCAATGGAAGCGAGCCCAATGCCGATTGCCGAGTGCCTATTGCCCTAAGCGGCGGCCGTTGACGGCGTAGTCGAGCACGATGTCGGCGGCGGCTTCGCTCGGCGAGGGACCGTCGATCAGCATCTTGTGTGGGATGCGCGCCAGCGCCGCGACCTGCGCGCGGCGGACCGGTGTGTCGCGCAGCAACTGCTCCAGCGCGTCGGCGAGCTTTTCCGGCGTGCAGTCTTCCTGGAGGTATTCGGGGAAGGCGTTCTCGTCGAGCACGAGGTTCGCCAGCACGACCGACGGCACTTTCATGAGGAAGCGCAACTTAGCGGCGATAGCGTCGACCTTGTAGGCGACGACCATGGGCGTGCCTGCCAGCGCGAGCTCGAGTGTCACGGTGCCGGATGCGGCGAGCGCGGCGTGCGCGAGACGGAAGGCGCGGAACTTATCCGCCTCGCCTTCGACGATGTGCGGCTGCACCGCCCAGCTTTCGATGTGCTTTTCGATCAACGGGCGTACGTGCGGAACGGCGGGGATGATCACCTGCGGGCGCACGTGGCGTTCGTGCAGGGCGGCGAGCGCCTCGCCGAAGGGCTGCATCAGCTGGCTCACCTCGGAGGTGCGGCTGCCGGGCAGCACGAGAAGCGTCAGGCGGCCGGGGTCGAGCCCGATGCGCTCGATCAGAGGTGCAGTATCGATCTCGCGCATCCAGTCGAGACGCTCGATGAGCGGGTGGCCGACGTAGGTGCATGCCGGGCCGCCGAGGCGTTCATGCGCCGCCGGCTCGAAAGGCAGCAGCCCCATCACGTGATCGACGTAAGGCTTCATCTTGCGCGCGCGGCCCGGGCGCCAGGCCCAGACGCTCGGCGAGACGTAGTCGATGATCGGGATGGCCGGAGACTTCTTACGGATGCGCTTGGCGATCGGATGGGTGAACTCGGGCGCATCGATGATGACGACCGCGTCCGGCTCGGCGGCGACGGCGGCGTCGACGGTGCGATGCACGCGCGAAATGAGGCGCGGCAGGCGCGCCAGGATGGAAAGCGGTCCCATGACGGCGACGTCGGATAGCGGGAACTGAGAGGCGAGGCCCGCGTCCTCCATGTGCTCGCCGCCGACGCCGAGGTAGTGGATGCGCCCCTTGCAGCGGGCGCTGAGCGCGCTCATCAGCTTGCCGCCGAGCGCGTCGCCTGAATGCTCGCCGGCGACGAGGAAGATGCGCAGGTCGTCGCGACCACCCGCAATACGTCCGGTCGTCGGCGCGCGCGCGGCGGCTACACGATCGGTCAGGCTCATGTCGTGCTTCCCTGCCGCGGAGCGGCGATGAAAAACAATCCATGGCGCTCGGCGGCTTCGATGCCTTGCGCCAGCTCATCCGGCGACCGCCCCACGACGGCGACACCGGCAAGATGGGCGACAGACGCGGCGTCGAGGACGGCTGCGATGTCGGGCGCAACCGCCGCGGAGACAACGGCGATGGCGGACGGGCGCGACCAACGGCGCTTGCCCCACTGGCGCAAGCTGCCGGCACGGGCAATCAGCGCCGCGATGCCCTCGCCGCATTCGATCGCCAGAACGTGGCCGCGGTCAATGACGCAGGCGCCGCTGTCGCGGTACGGCCTCAAGGCCGCGAGCAGTTGTGCACCGAGCGCCGCGTCGTCGAGTTGCTGTGCAGTCGCGCGCCGGGTGCCGACGCCGATGAACGCAGGACCGCCCGTCGGGCGCTCGGTCGCCAGACTAACGCCGGGATCGGACGCGCCAATGACAAAAATCCCCTGCGCGTCGGCGCTGCGGCGCAGCTCGTGACGTTCGAGAGCGATCGCCCCGCCGGCCAGAACGGCGATGCCGGAAAGACCTGCAGCGACGGCGCGCTCGACCGTGCCGGGGCCGATGGCCGGCATATCAACGCGCATTTCCTGACGCGGCTTGGGGCGCTTGATGAGCACGCCGCGGCGAGGACCAACGCTGCCGTCGGGAAGGCGACGTTTGAGCGCCAGGCTGCGCAACATGGCGTCGGTGTTCTCAGCGCCTTCGATGGCTTCGATGCGCCCGTCGGTGACGACCACGGCCTGGCCAACGTCGAAGACGCCCAGCGTGCGCACGACGTCGAAGCCGCGCGCAACGTCGGCCATGTGGTGCGGCTCGGCGTTAACGGCGCCGATAGGCCCCTCGGCGACGAGCAGCGAGGGAACGTGATCGATCGGCGAGGTGACGCGGAAGCCCTTGGCCTCGAAGAACCGAATGACGCCGGAGAGCACGCCGTTGTCGCCGGTGGTGGCGACGATGCGCAAGACGGCGGGGATGTTGAGGAAGAAGCCGAGGTCGGGTTTGATGGCGGCGAGATCGGGCCGGCGCACGGCGCCGACAATGACGATCTCGGTGACGCCGGCATTGCGAAGGGCGCGCAGCATGGCGCCGGTCTGCGCCCAGCCCACATTCGTCAGCGGAAACTGACTGAGGTCGCGGTCGCCCTCACCGGCGATCGCCACGATGTGCACGCCGTGGCCGGCGGCCGTGACGTGCTCGGCCACCTCGCGCGGCAGACTGCCGGCACCAGCCACAATGCCGACTACGCGGGGCGGCATGATTAAGCCTCGGTCGAATCTTTCGGCGTGCAGAGGCTGCGCTTTCCGCCGGTGCGGATGAACGCGATGATCTCCTGCGCGATCGGATGGGCGGCAAATTCCTTCGCCACATCCTCGGTGCGCTCGGCGAGCGTGCCTTCAGCGGCGAACAGCGCGCGATAGGCGCGGCGGAGATCATGGATGTCGTCGCGCGAGAAGCCGCGACGCTGCAAGCCGACGATGTTGAGGCCCGACAGGTGGGCGCGGTTGCCGAGCGCCATGCCGTAGGGGATGAGGTCGTTCTCGAGGCCGGACATGCCGCCGACGAAGGCGTGTGCGCCGACGCGGGCG
The DNA here is from genome assembly GCA_943371625.1 of Hyphomicrobium sp. CS1GBMeth3. Lineage (GTDB taxonomy): Bacteria > Pseudomonadota > Alphaproteobacteria > Rhizobiales > Hyphomicrobiaceae > Hyphomicrobium_A. The sequence goes on along the minus strand of CALRVN010000168.1, from coordinate 151 downwards.
AACTGGATCACCGCTGCGCCACCGCCGATGATGGCGAAGTCGCCGACGGTGCAGTGGCCGGCGAGCATGACGTTGTTGGAGAAGATGACGTTGTTTCCGACGTGGCAGTCGTGGCCGACGTGCGAGTTGGCGAGGAAGGCACAGCGGTCGC
>CALRVN010000167.1:0-8588 GCA_943371625.1 Hyphomicrobium sp. CS1GBMeth3 | reverse complement strand
GCCCGCGGCCGCTAGGAGGCAAATGAAGGTCACCGCCGCGACCATCAATGCGTAGCGCTGCCGCCGCTGGAAGTCCGAGGTCATTCGCCGGTCTTCTGTCCTGGAGCCTGCGTATATATTATCGTCATAATCAAAGTCCAGTCCCCGCGCGCCGGCCCTCGATTTGCACCTCGCGGCCAAGCGGCACATATAACTTCCATCCCAGCGGGACGATGTCCCACGCGCCCCTCTCGAACGGCCCGCCAATAATGACAACAATGCCACCGCCGGGCCGGCCGCCACAGCCGGCGCCCTCCCGATCGAAATGGTACTACGACCCGCGCCTGTTGATGCTGATCCCCGGTGTCGTATGGGGCGGAAACGCCATCGTCGCGCGCGCCGTGTCGCTGGAGATCCCTCCGATCGGCCTCGCGTTCTGGCGCTGGACCATTGCCGCCATCGTGGTTCTGCCTTTCGCCTGGCAGCACGTGCGCCGCGACATGCGCGCCATGCTCGATCACTGGCCGATCATGGTCCTGCTGTCGGGCATGGGCATCGCATTCTTCAACGCGGGCCTCTACATCGCCGCGCACGAGACCACGGCGCTGAACATCGTGATGCTGCAGACGGCGTTGCCTGTGCTCGTCGTTCTCGCCACCTACCTGATATTTCGCGATGTCGTAACCGCGGCACAGGCCGTCGGCATCGCGTTATCGTTTGCCGGCGCGCTGACGCTCATCACGCACGGTGACGCGCATATCCTGTCCCACTTCACCTTCAACGTCGGCGACCTGTGGATGCTGGCGGCTTGCGCCGTATACGCCCTCTACACGGCTCTGCTGCGGCTGCGGCCCAACGTCCACGCACTGAGTTTCCTGTTCGCGACTTTTGTTCTTGGCGCCGCGCTTTTGGCGCCATTCTACATTGCCGAGACGGCAAACGGGCATCCGATGCCGCTCAGCGGCCACGCGCTGCTCGCCATTCTCTATGTTGCGGTGTTCGCCTCGGCGATTGGCTATCTCGCCTACAATCGCAGCGTCGAGCTCCTCGGCGCAAACACGGCCGGGATGTCAGTCTATCTGGTGCCCGTGTTTGGCACCATCCTCGCCATCCTGTTCCTTGGCGAGCATCTGGAGGTCTACCACCTCATCGGCACGAGTTTGATTGCCGCGGGAATTTACCTCGCAGCACGTCGAAAGGCTTAGCCCGGCACATTGTCGATGAGCCGGGTATTGCCCATCCAGGCAGCGGCAAGGACACGCAACGGCTTCTCCCCGATATGGCCCACGACTTTCAGCGTGTCGGCCTCGCGCACGGCGACGTAGTCGACCTTGCCGAAGCCGGCGCCCTGCAATTCCTTCGCAGCCGCAGAGCACAGCGCTGTCAGCTCCGGCAACTCGTGCTCCTGCGGCGGCGCCATCGGATCGGCGACCAGCGGTGTCGCGCGCGGCGCCCTTTTCGGCCCGGGGGGGGCTTTGCCGCTGACGATCGCGCCGGCCTTTGCGGCCACGTCGCGCAGCACGCGGTTGAGCGATGGCGCCGCCTGCCGCTCCTCGGCCGACAGGTAGACGTTGCGCGACGACAACGCGAGCCCGTCTCCTTCCCGCTCCGTCTGAACGCCGACAATGTCGAGCGCCAGGTTGAGATCGCGCACCATCTGCTTCACGACGCAGAGCTGCTGGTAGTCCTTTTCGCCGAACACGGCGACATCGGGCGCAACTGCCCCGAACAGCTTCGCGCACACCGTCGCGACGCCGCCGAAGAAGTGCGGCCGGAAATCTGATTCGAGCCCCTGCGCTGCGCCGGAAGGGAGGATGCGGGTGGCAAAGCCCTCCGGATACATGTCGGAAACGCCGGGCGCCCACACCAGATGGCAGCTCTCCGCGCCGAGCTTCGACAGGTCGCCCGCCTCATCCCGCGGATAACGGGCGAGATCCTCGTGCGGCGCGAACTGGCCCGGATTGACGAAGATCGAGACAATCACCCGGTCGGCCAGCTCACCTGCCCGCCGCACCAGCTCGATATGCCCCGCGTGCAGCGCGCCCATGGTGGGCACGAGCGCGACCTTGCGGCCTTCCTGGCGCCATTTGGCCACCGCGGCGCGCAAATCCGCGATGCTGCGCACGACATCGGGTTTGGTGGACACTGACATAAGCCTCGCAACGGTTTTGCGCGGCAACCTCTGGCGAGGCGGGGGCCCCGCGTCAAGCCCGTGTGAGGTCAAGTAAAGGACCAGCAGGGATATTGTGGGTGCCGGAAGCGCACCGGGCTGTGATTTGCTAAGCTCCCGCGCATCGAATCGCGTGCATGGCGTCAGATGTCCGAGGACCTCTATGGTGGCAGTCAAGAACGCGGAGCAAGGGCGTGAGGTGATCGAGTGGGCTAAAGTGCCGCCGCGCGACGAGATCGCCGCGCACTACTTGCACGACGAGCAGCGCCTGCTCGACCGCCTCGTCGAGCGCGCCGTCTTCTCCGAGGATGAGCGCCGCCGCACCTCCGACGTTGCGCGCCGCCTCGTTCTGGCTGCACGCTCCGACAAGACCAAGCACGCGGGCGTCGACGCCTTCATGCAGGAGTATGGCCTCTCCAGCGAGGAGGGCGTGATCCTCATGTGCCTCGCCGAGGCGCTCCTGCGGATCCCCGACAGCGAGACTGCGGACCAGCTCATCGCCGAGAAGTTGGCCGGAGGTCACTGGGAAAAGCATCGCGGCAATTCCGACAGCCTGTTCGTCAATGCCTCCACCTGGGCGCTCATGCTCACGGGCGGCATCGTCAAGCTGCGTGAGGCACGCGGATCGAATCCCTTCGATGCCCTGAAGCGTCTCGTCGCCCGCTCCGGCGAACCGGTCATCCGGCAGGCAGTCCGCCAGGCCGTGAAAGTTCTGGGCGATCAGTTCGTGCTCGGGCGCACCATCCGCGAGGCCATCTCGAACGCCGAGGACTATCAGGAGAAGGGCTACCTCCTCTCCTACGACATGCTCGGTGAGGCCGCGCGCACCGACAAGGACGCCGAGACCTACTTCGACCGCTACCTCGCGGCCATCGATGCTGTCGGCCAGTCCGCTGGCCCATTCGGCATCCTGCATGCCGATGCGCTTCACGCGCGTCCCGGCATATCCGTGAAGCTGTCGGCGCTGCACCCGCGCTTCGAGCCCGGGAAGGAGGAGCGTCTCGCCGGCGAGCTTGCGCCGCGCCTCTTCACCCTGGCGCGCACCGCCCGCGCTCGCGGCCTGACGCTGACCATCGACGCCGAGGAGCAGGATCGCCTCGATCTCACCCTCGACATGTTCGCCAGGATGATGACTAGCCCCGCCCTCGAACACTGGAACGGGCTCGGCATCGCCATCCAGGCCTACGGAAAGCGCGCCGTACCGACCTTGCGCTGGCTGCGGCGGCTGGCGGAGCACACGAACAAGCGCATTCCCGTGCGGCTCGTCAAAGGCGCCTACTGGGACAGCGAGATCAAATGGGCGCAGGAGCGGGCGCTCTCCGATTATCCCGTCTTCACGCGCAAGCTGCACACCGACGTGTCGTATCTCGCCTGTATGCGTCTGCTGCTCAGCGACCGTAAGGCGTTCTTCCCGCAGTTCGCCACGCACAACGCCTGCGCGATCGCCGCGGCGCACGTCGCCGGCGGACAATCGAAGTTCGAGTTCCAGCGCCTGCACGGCATGGGCGAAGCGCTCTACGACCAGATCGTCGGCGACACCGGTGTCATGAAGCGCACCTGCCGCATCTACGCGCCCGTCGGCAGCCACGAGGACTTGCTTCCCTACCTCGTGCGCCGGCTGCTCGAGAACGGTGCCAACACATCTTTCGTCAACCGGCTTGCCGACGAAGAGGCACCGATCGACGATCTGATCCGCGATCCGATTGCGGTCGCCGAGCGCGAGCGCAGCGCACCCGCGGCATCGGTACAGTTCCCGCGCCCACGCGAAATTTTCCTGCCGCAGCGCATGGCTGCGAACGGTCTGGCACTCACCCAGCCCGCGGTGCGCACGGCGCTCTTCGCCGAGATGGGCGATGCCCTCGACGACGCCTATGAGACAGGCCCGATCATCGGAGGCAAGCCGGCGCTGGGCGGTGAGGGCGAAAGCATCGTCAGCTGCCCTCATGATCGCCGCGAACGCGTCGGCACCGTGCACGTGACGACGCCCGCTCAGGCCGATGCCGCGATCGGCCGCGCGGCCGCTGCAGCGCGTGCATGGGACAAGCTAGGCGGCGACAAGCGTGCCGACATCCTCGTCGCCGCCGCCGATCTGTTCGAGCGCGACAAGCCGCGCCTCATGGCGATCATCATGCGCGAGGCGGGCAAGACGCTCGAAGATGCGCAGGGCGACGTGCGCGAGGCGGTCGACTACCTCCGCTTTTATGCCCTCGAGTCCCGGCGCCTCTTTGCCGGCACCATGCTGCTTCCCGGCCCGACCGGAGAACGGAATACGCTGACCCTTCACGGTCGTGGCGTATTCGCGTGCATCTCGCCTTGGAACTTCCCGCTCGCCATTTTCACCGGTCAGGTCGCCGCCGCGCTCGCGGCCGGCAATGCCGTCGTCGCCAAGCCCGCCGAGCAGACGCCGGTCACCGCGTTCATGGCGACGAAACTGCTGCACGAAGCCGGCGTCCCCGGTGACGTGCTGCATCTCCTGCCGGGCAGCGGTCGGCTCGGCGCCGCGCTCGTCAAGGACACGCGCATCAACGGCATCGCTTTCACCGGCTCGAACGAAACCGCGTGGTCGATCCAGCGCACGCTGGCTGACCGTCGCGGCGCCATGATCCCGCTCATCGCCGAGACGGGCGGCATCAACGCCATGATCGCCGACAGCTCGGCGCTCCCCGAGCAAGTCGTGCGCGACGCCATCCGTTCGGCCTTCAACAGCGCCGGACAGCGTTGCTCGGCCGCGCGCGTGCTGTTCCTCCAGCAGGATACCGCCGACACGACCATCGACATGCTGGTCGGCGCCATCGAGGCTCTCGAGGTCGGCGACCCGTTCGACTATTCGACCGACATCGGCCCCGTGATCGACGAGGAAGCCCAGGACGACCTCGAGGGCCACAAGATCAAGATGCAGCGTGACGGGCGCCAGCTCGTCGACCTGCTGTTGCCCGAGGGCTGCCGCGCTGGCAGCTACGTCACGCCGGCCGCGTTCGAAATCGACAGCCTCTCGGTGCTCGATCGCGAGGTGTTCGGTCCCATCCTCCACGTCGTCCGCTACCCGCGCGGGTCGATCGACAAGGTCGTGGCGGCTATCAACGCCAGCGGTTACGGCCTGACGCTCGGCCTGCACAGTCGCATCGAGGGCGTGGCCGACTACGTCGCCGAGCACGCACGCGTCGGCAATATCTGCATAAATCGCAATCAGATCGGTGCCGTCGTCGGCGTACAGCCGTTCGGTGGCGAGGGCTTGTCCGGAACCGGACCGAAGGCCGGCGGCCCCAATTCGCTCTTCGCCTACGCTTCCGAGCGGGTGCGTTCGACCGACATTACTGTCACGGGTGGCAACCTGGAGCTTCTGACCGCGCCGACGATTACCGGTCGTTGACCGCTTGCGGGATATTGCAGGCAACGCTGCCGATCGCCATGCTTAGGGCAAGAGTTCAATAGGCCCGAGATGATCACGCGCAAGCCTGCCGCAACGACCACGCCTCCGGCCTCTAATGGCAGCGACACGGCCGGCGCTGTCATGCCGGCCCGCGGCGCGTCCGTGCCGGCTGCATCGTCCGACGCCGACGTCGCCGCGTTCATTGCCAAGATGAAAACGCTCGCGCCGGCAACGACGGGTGATCGTGGCCGGCTTCTCTTCGCCATGGACGCAACCATGAGCCGCGCCGCCACGTGGGACATGGCCCTCAGCCTCCAGGGCGAGATGTTCGCTGTGGTGAAAGAGGTCGGCGGCCTCGATGTGCAGCTCATCTATTTCCGCGGTACGAACGAATGCCGTGCTTCAAAGTGGGTGTCGAATCCAGACGCTCTTGCCCGCCTTATGCGCGGCGTCGCCTGCCAAGGCGGCCTGACGCAGATCAGCAAGGTCATGGCGCACGCCCTCGATGAATCCCGCAAACGCCGGATCAATGCCGTCGTCTACGTTGGCGACAGCATGGAGGAGAACGTCGATAGTCTCTGTGCCCGCGCTGGCGAGCTCGCGCTGCTCGGGGTGCCGGTATTCGTCTTCCAGGAGGGCGCCGACGAGACGGCTGGGCGCGCCTTCCGTGAGATCGCGCGCCTCACCAAGGGAGCTTTCTGCCGCTTCGATCCGGGCTCGGCACGGCAATTGCGCGATCTATTGACGGCAGTAGCGGCCTTCGCTGCTGGCGGCCGCAAGGCGCTTCTCGCTCTTGGTAAGCAGAACGACGGAGCCGGCGCGCGCTTGCTCCTGCAGCAGCTCAGTCCCGGAGCCGCTGGCACCTGATGATGTATTTGATCCTCGGCTTAGCCGCGCTCGCACTGGGCCTCTACGCCATGCGCGCCTTTGCGCAGGCGAACCCGGCAAACGTCGCACGCCGCCTGCGCGTCGGCGGCGGTGTCGTCTCACTGCTCGCCTCGGGTCTGCTGTTCATTCGCGGATTGAGCGTCCTCGCGGTCCCGCTCGGCATGTTCGGCTCCTGGCTGATTTGGGGCCGGACGTTGCCGCCCTGGCTCGGCGGCGGCGGAAACGCGCGGCGCACACCCGGACAATCTTCGCGCATCGTCACCGAGCACCTCGAGATGGAGCTAGATCACGAGACCGGCGAGATGGACGGGCGCGTTTTGAAGGGAATGTTCGCGGGCCGCAACATCGCGACCTTGAGCCCGACCGACCTCGGCCTTCTCTGGCAGGATTGCCGCCACGTGGACCAGCAGTCGGCACAGCTCGTCGAGGCCTATCTTGACCGCATCTACCCCACCTGGCGCGAGGATATGGCGCGCGGGGAATCCGACATGAGCCGCGGCGCCGACGGCCGCATGACGCGCGAGGAGGCGCTGGATATCTTGGGATTGAAAGCAGGGGCCGGCGAGGAAGCGATCCGCCGTGCGCATCGCGAGCTTATGCTCAAGCTGCATCCCGACCGCGGTGGTTCGACCTATCTCGCGGCCAAGATCAACGAGGCCAAGGACGTCGCCCTCGACGCGATCAAACGCTGATTGCTATTCAGCCTTCACGACGAAGCACTCGATCTGGATAGTCTTCAGCCGCGAGCATGTCTCGTTGGCGGCCGTGGCGCTGAAGCCCTGGAATCGTGCCCGATAGAGCTTGCCACCTTTGACCGGTATCGCGACGCCGCGATAAGTGTCGAGCATGCCGGCGGACCGCTGCCGCGCCGCCGACATCCGGCGCTCCGCTTCGGCAGTATCGCCGTACGCGCCGATCTGGATCTCGAATGCGCCGCGCGATGCGGTCCTCGGGGCCGGCGCGGGAGCTGCACGCGAATCTGGCGCTGCGACGGGCTCAGGCGCCGGAGCACCATTCTCCAGGTGTGCGGCCTGCTCCTGCAGCGTCGACGGGCGAAGCGCGCCGGTCTCGGGCACGAAGCGCGGGAATCCGAAATCGCTGCTGGCTTTGATCGGCTGGCGCAGCTCCGGCCCGTCTGCGGACGCTACCGCAAACTGTGGCTGCGCAGCGCTGGGTGCAGCTTCGGAGCGCTGCGCGCGCGCAGCAGTGCCATCTCCGATGCGCACGGAGCGAACCTTCGCGACGGCGATTGCCGTCTCGCGCTGCTCCATCGGCGGCTTCGGCGCTTGCGCGATCGTCGGCGCCGGAGCGCGCGGCGCAACTTCGGCCACACGCGGTGCCGTCTTCGCGGGCACGGGCTGCGGCGCACGCGCGACCAGTGAAGGCCTGCGCGTGACCGTCGTCGACGCTTTCGGGAATGCGGCGTTCAGCAGCGACTGCATGCGCGCGTTGCGCTCGCGCGCAGTGTCACCGCCGAACACGGCCGCGACGAGATGCTTGCCGCCGCGCTTCACCGACGAGACGAGGTTGAAGCCGGACGCGCGCGTGTAGCCGGTCTTGATGCCGTCCGTGCCGCTGTAGCGCGTCAGCAGCGAATTGTGATTGCGATACGTCTTGCCGCCGAAGCTAAACGTACGCGTGGAGAAGAGCCGGTAGTGGCGCGGGAAGTCGTCCTGCAGTCGCAGGCCGAGGGTAACCATGTCGCGCGCGGTCGTCGTCTGATCGGGATCGGGCAGACCCGAAGCGTTGCGGAAGGTCGTGCGCGTCATGCCGATCTCGCGCGCCTTCTTCGTCATCAGCCGTGCGAAGTTGGCTTCGGTCCCGCAGATGTGCATTGCGAGAGCAATCGCGACGTCGTTCGCCGACTTGGTTACCAGCGCCTTGATGGCATCGAGCACCGTCAGCTCAGCGCCGGGATCCAGGTCGAGCTTCGAAGGCGCAGCAGCGGCGCCTTCCTCGGTCATTTTGATTTTGCTGGAATAGTCGAGACGCCCTGCCTCGATGAGCTCGAAGGTCATGTAGAGCGTCATCATCTTGGTGAGCGATGCGGGGTAGACCGCCTCGTCGGCGTTTTTGTTGTGCAGCACAGCGCCGGTGTTAGCATCGACAACCAGAGATGCCGCCCGCGGCTCTGCCGCCTGCGCAGCCGGATGCAGTGGCAACAGGAGCGCCATCGCTAGG
>CALRVN010000166.1:0-8593 GCA_943371625.1 Hyphomicrobium sp. CS1GBMeth3 | reverse complement strand
AACGGCAGCGCCCCGCTTTCAGCAGCGATCACCGCGTTCGCGGAAATCTGCGCCGCATAGGGATGCGTTGCATCGACGATTGCCGCGATGCCTTCCGATTGCAGCCACGCAGCAAGTCCCTCAGCTCCGCCGAAGCCGCCGACGCGCGTTTCGACACCCGGCAGCATCGGCGATGCGGTGCGGCCGGCCAGCGAGTAGATCGGCGCGAAGCGTCGATCGCCCGCCAGCGCATCGGCCAGTTCGCGCGCCTCCGTCGTGCCGCCCAGGATGAGGACGCGCATGGCTGCCCCTGAAAAACACGCCGTCATGCCGCCTTGGCTTTCCATCATCGGATTGGGTGAGGACGGCGTGGATGGCCTATCGCCGGTCGCCCGCCAGTTGATCGCGTCCGCGGAGCTGGTCATCGGCGGCGAGCGTCATCTTAAGCTCGCTCACGACCTGATCAAGGGGCGCCGCCAAGCATGGCCCCGCCCTATCGATGCGGCGATCCCGCAGATCCTCGCGATGCGCGGCACGCAGGTGGCGATCATTGCGTCGGGCGATCCCAATCACTTCGGCATCGGCAAGCAGATCGCCGCCGCCGTCGCGCCCGAAGAAATCATCTGCCTGCCGCAGCCCTCCGCGTTTTCCCTGGCGGCCGCGCGCCTCGGCTGGCCCCTGCAGGATGTCACCACCATCTCGCTGCACGGCCGCGACCTCAGCGGCATCGTCCGTCACCTGCATCCCGGCGCGCGCATCCTCGCGCTCTCCTGGGACGGCTCGACGCCCGCCAGGCTCGCCACGCTACTGACCGAGCGCGGCCTCAGTCAGTCGCGTCTGACCGTTCTCGAGCGCATGGGTTCGCGCGACGAGCGCGTGCTCCGGTCGACCGCCGCTCTTGGCTTCTCCGAGGACATCGATCCACTCAACACCATCGCAGTGGAGGTCGTCGCCGCAACTGACGTCATGATGCCGACTCTCGCCAGCGGCCGCAGCGACGACCTCTTCATCAATGACGGCCAGCTCACCAAGCGCGAAGTGCGCGCCATCACGCTCTCGTCGCTCGCCCCGCGACGCGGCGAGCTGCTGTGGGACATCGGCCTCGGCGCCGGCTCGGTCGCCATCGAGTGGCTCCTGAGCGACGTCACTATGCGCGCCATCGGCATCGAGGAACGCGCCGACCGCGCCGGTAACGCCGCGCGTAACGCCGCGACCCTCGGCACCCCCGAGTTGCAGATCGTCAACGGCCGCGCCCCCGAGGCACTCGACGGATTGCCCGCGCCCGACGCCATATTCATCGGCGGCGGCATCGGCGATGGCGTCATCGAACCCTCATGGCACGCGCTGAAATCTGGCGGACGTATCGTCGTCAACGCCGTGACGCTCGAAGGCGAAGCCGCGCTGATCGACGCCTTCACAAGGCTCGGCGGCGAGCTGCTGCGCATCGACTTGGCGCGCACCGACAGCATCGGCACCCTCACCGGCTGGCGCACCGCAATGCCAGTCACGCAGTGGAGGGCCGAAAAGCCATGATCATTGCAGGTATTGGCTGCCGCCGCGGTGCTAGCGCCGACGCCGTCATTGAAGCCGTTGACGCCGCGTTGCAGGAGAACGGCCTGCCACAGTCCGCGCTTACCGCATTCGCGATCCCCGAGGAGAAAAGCGACGAAGCCGGAATTCACGACGCTGCCCGCAAGCTCTCATTGCGCGTCATCCTCGTACCCCAACCCGCTCTGGTCGACGCCGGCCGCGGCGCCCTCACCACGTCCGCGCGCGTCCTGGCACTGAAAGGCGTGCCATCCGTCGCCGAAGCAGCGGCCCTCGCCGCCGCCGGTGACGGCGCACGTCTCATCGCACGGCGCTCCGCAACGGCGAGCGTCACCTGCGCGCTCGCAACCGGAGCGCCATCGTGACCGTACACTTCATCGGTGCCGGTCCGGGTGCCCCCGATCTCATCACCGTGCGCGGCCGCGACCTCATCGCGAAATGCCCCGTGTGCCTCTATGCGGGATCGCTCGTGCCGCGCGAAATACTCGCCCACTGCCCGCCCAACGCGCGCATCGTCGACACCGCCCCGCTCGCCCTCGACGACATCATCGAAGAAATGCGCTTGGCGACCGAACGCGGTGACGACGTCGCGCGGCTTCATTCCGGCGATCTGTCCATCTGGAGCGCACTGGGTGAGCAGCTCCGCCGCCTCGACGCGCTCGCTATCCCCTACACCGTAACTCCCGGCGTACCGGCCTTCGCCGCCGCCGCCGCGGCCCTGCGTCGCGAACTGACGTTGCCCGAGGTCGCGCAATCACTCGTGCTGACGCGCACACCCGGGCGCGCATCGTCGATGCCGCCGGCCGAGAAGCTCTCCGCATTCGCCGCCACCGGCGCCACCCTCGCGATCCACTTATCGATCCACGCGCTCGACAAGGTCGTCGGAGAATTGCTCCCGCACTACGGCGAGAGCTGCCCCGTCGCGGTCGTCTACCGCGCGACCTGGCCGGACGAAAAGGTCGTCCGCGCCACGCTTGCAACCATCGAATCCGCCGTCTCAGACGCGGGATCGATCGAGCGCGCGGCCCTCATCCTCGTCGGACGCGCGCTGGCCGCGGATGATTTCTCCGACAGCGCACTCTATTCCAAGGACTACGACCGCCGCTTCCGTCGGAGCGGCCAATGACCGACTTCGCCTTTCCGGAGTTTCAGCCCGGCGAAGTCTGGCTGGTTGGCGCTGGCCCCGGCGACCCGCGCCTGCTGACGCTGTACGCCGTGCATGCGCTCAAGACGGGCGATGCGATCGTCCATGACGATCTGATCGACAAGCGCGTGCTCGCGTTCGCCGCCCCCGGCACTCTCGTGCAATCCGCTGGCAAACGCGGCGGCAAGCCGTCCCCGCACCAGTCCGATATCAACGAGCGCCTCATCAAGCTCTCCCGCGAGGGCCGCAAAGTCGTGCGCCTCAAAGGCGGCGACCCGTTCGTCTTCGGTCGCGGCGGCGAGGAGGCGCAGGCCCTCGCCGACGCCGGTATTCGCTTCCGCATCATTCCAGGGCTTACCTCGGGATTGACCGCCGCCGCGCTGTCAGGCATCCCGGCCACGACGCGCCAGAGCAATCACGCCATCATCCTCGCCACCGGACACCGCGCGCTCGACGAAGACGCGACGCGCGACTGGGGCGCGATGGCGCGCACGGGGCAGCCGATCATCTTCTATATGGCCATGTCCAATCTTGAGCGCATCACGCAGGTTCTCGGCGAGGCCGGCATGTCGCCGGATACACCTGTCACGGTCATCGCGTCGGCCACGTACACCGAGGAGCGCACGCTCGATACAAAGCTCGGCACCGTTGTTCGCGACACGCGCGAGAACGGCATCACCGCTCCCGCCATCGTCGTCATCGGCCACATTGCGGGATTGCGCGGCAATCTCCAGGTCGGCCTTCTCCCATGGCACCAATGACGAGCGCCCCCTCCGGATTGGTGATAGCGGCGGCTGCCTCGGGAAGCGGCAAATCCACGCTGACCGCGGGAATTCTGCGCGCTCTCTCCGCCAAGGGCGTCAAGGTCCAACCGTTCAAATGCGGTCCCGATTACATCGATCCCGGCTTTCACGCAGCGGCATCCGGCAAGCGATCCTTCAATCTCGACGCCTGGGCCATGCGGCCGGATCTCATCAATGAACTCGTTCGCCAGACCGACTCGAATGCTGACATCTGCATCGTCGAAGGCGTCATGGGTCTCTTCGACGGCGCCAGAGCGCCAGGAAACACCGGTCGCGGCTCTACCGCCGACTTAGCAACGCTACTCGGCTGGCCGATAATCCTCGTGCTCGACGTTTCGGCGCAGGCAGAAACCGCCGCCGCGATCGCGCTCGGCCTCCACACCTACCGCGCGGGCACGCGCCTCGCGGGCGTGATCCTCAACTGCGTCGGCAGCCCCGGCCACGCCGCCATGGTGTCCCAGCCCATCGAAGCGCTCGGCATTCCCGTGCTAGGCGCGGTGCACCGCTCGCCCGACGTTGGATTTGGCGAACGCCATCTTGGTCTCGTGCAGGCCGCGGAGATGCCGGACATAGATGCTCGGATCGACGGAATTGCGCGCACGGTGAAAGCAGGCATCGATCTCAATCGGCTGATCGCCCTCGCGCGTCCAGTGCAGATGGCCCAGCCGACCGCCGCACTGAGGCGCCTCCCGCCACCCGGCCAGCGCATCGCGCTGGCGCAGGACGCTGCCTTCTCATTCATCTATCCCCACGTGGTCGATGGGTGGCGCAAGGCGGGCGCCGAGATCACCACATTCTCTCCCCTAGCCGACGAAGGACCCGACGCCAATTCCGATGCCGTCTGGCTGCCCGGCGGATATCCTGAGCTGCACGCCGGAGTGATCGCGCACGCGAGCAACTTCCATCGCCGCATGCGCGACTGCGCCAGCCGCGGTGTCGCCATTCACGGCGAGTGCGGCGGCTACATGGTTCTCGGCGCAGGGATCGAAGCGGGCGGCCAACGCCACGCGATGCTGGGCCTGCTCGGCCTCGAGTCGTCATTCGACACCAGGCGATTGCACCTCGGCTATCGTCGCGTGAGACCGCTCTCAGCCAATCCCGGCGCCGACCTGCTCGGCCACGAGTTCCACTACTGCACCGTCATTTCAAATCCCGACCAGCCCTTCGCAACGGTCACCGATGCGACCGGCGCGCCAACCGGCGATTTGGGCGCGCGCCGCGGCCAGGTCACCGGCACGTTCTTCCACGTCATCGACGTCGCGAACTAGCGGCCGCAACCGTTTGTTAGTATCCGCCGCGCTAGCTCGGCTGCATGGCTGAAGCCCACTACGCCGGTAGCCGCCCAACAGACCGCGAGCAGCGTCGCCGCAGCGCACGCCGAGCCCGCCGCGATCGCTACTGGCGCTATCGTCATGTCTACGGCAATGGCGGCAGCGCTCGGCAACTCGCCATCAGCCTCGCCATCGCGATCGCCGCGATCCTCGTCGCCGCCGCTTGGCAGTACTACACCACGCCCGTAGGCGAGGAGCGCCACGGCCCCGTCGCGCTGTGCAACGGCCACCCGATGCGCAGCTGCCTCATCGACGGCGACACCGGCCGCGACAACGGGAAAAAGTGGCGCCTCATCTCGATCGATGCTCCCGAGCTGGCCGATCCCGCCTGCGAGAACGAGAAGCGCCTCGCCATCGCCGCGCGCGACCGCCTCCAGGAGCTGCTCGCCGGCGGCTACAGCATCCGCCCCAACGGTCGCGACGACCCCAACGGCCGGACTCTGGTCGATATCCTCCTGCCCGACGGCCGCGATGTGGGCCGGATTCTGCGCGAGGAGGGCTTGGCACAACGCTGGCCCAACCGCGGCAATATCTGGTGTGACCGCTATACCGGCCCCCCGGCCCCGCCGCGCGGCCAACCGCCCCGAGAGATTTGCGGCAAACCCCTTGATTATCCGGCGCGAGTGTGGGAGTTGAGGGGCCCGTCGAGGTGGCCTGCCTCACCATAAAGTGCTGGCCCCGGCGCTCTCCATCGAGAGGCGCGACGGTCTTAAGACCAGGTATTCCGCGGTAGCTCAGTGGTAGAGCATCCGACTGTTAATCGGACGGTCGTAGGTTCGAATCCTACCCGCGGAGCCAACACCGCCCCCCAAAAGCCCATATTTTATCGGCGAGCCCTTTAACCGCCGGCCTTTCCTCCCCTCAACAAGCATAACATCGAGCACAACATCGAGCACAACACGCCCCCCGGCGTGGCTTGGCGCTCCCGCTCGAATTGCGCGCGGAGGCAGGCCATGAGTTTCGAGCACATGCATAAGCGGCGGGGCTTCTGGTACTACATCCGCCGCGTCCCCAAGCCTGCGCTTGCCCTGGTCCCGCGCGCTGTCGTCGTCAAGAGCACGAGCATCCGAATCGCCGATGACCCGAAAGGCATCGTTGCGCGCACAAAAGTGCTCGAACTCGATAGCCAGCTTTCCTATTACTGGGCCGATCTCCTGCAGGGCAAAAATCCAGCTCCCCGCTTAGCCTATCAGCGCAACGCCGCCATCGCGGCCCTGCACAATCTCCCCTACCTGGAAAATACGACCGTCGAGAACCTTCCCGATGACCAGTTCATCGAGCGCATCGCGCTCGTAAGGCAAGACCCCCGCCCCGAGGTTGCCTCAGCCTTGATGGGAACCCTCAAGAAGCCGGGCCTCCTGCTATCGGGACTCGTCGAAGAGTTCGAGCGCATCAGCTCAGCCTCTCTCAAAACGAAATCCGAAAATCAAAAAAAGAAATGGCGCGTCGCAAGGCAGTCGAACGCTGGGGCCTTTCTCGACGTCATCGGCCACGACATCGAGCTCACTGACATCGCACGCCATCACGTCGTGTCCCTGCGCGACCACTGGAACGAGCTCATTCTGAAGGACCAAATCAACATCGCCTCGGCCAACAAGTACATCGGGAGAGTTGCTGCCATGTTCAAAACAGTGACCGAGGTTCACCAGCTGGGATGTTCGGACATTTTTGCGAAGATCTATATCAAGGGAGGAAAAGACGGCGTGCGCGCAGCCTTCGCAACCGACTGGGTGCAAAACACCTTGCTCGCTGAAGGCATCCTCGATGGCCTGAACAGAGAGGCCCGCGCCATCGTCTATTTAATGGTCGAAACCGGCATCCGGCTATCCGAAGCGTGCAACCTGAGGCGGAACCATATTATTCTTGATCACGACATCCCCCACATCAAGATCCTACCCGAGGGTCGCCAGCTCAAAACTGACCAGTCCGAACGCGATATTCCCCTCGTCGGCGTTGCCCTGATGGCCATGAAAGAAAATCCAACAGGCTTCCCTCGCTACCTCGACAAGAATCCTCAAGCGTCCGGCGCCATCAACAAATATCTCGACACCAACCTGAAGCTCCAGCCGGGGCAAACGCTGTACTCTCTTCGCCACACTTTCAAAAATCGCCTGACCGACGTGGATTGCCTTGATCAGGTCTCAGCACGCCTCATGGGGCATGAATACGCTCTACCCAAGTACGGCGAGCCCAGCCTGGAGACAAAGCTCAAATGGCTCAAGAAGATTGCCTTTGTCCCACCCGATCGCATTTGAACCGCATCCCAAGGCAAAACGGCCCTCCCCGGTGAATCGGGGCGGGCCATAACGCGGAGCCCAGCCGCCAACTACATTCCCGTCATCTCCTACCGATCATCTTTCCGCCACGCGTGCCGGCGCCCTGCTCCCTAACCATTTTCATTTCCTCCATGATCCGGAGTGCTTTCGCAACGGGATCCTCCCTGCGTGCCCGATCGAGCATTCTTTCCACACGCTCCAATACAAAACCGTATTCCCCTCCAAATTCGAGAACCATGTAGGCCGCAAAAACTCGATACCCTTCAAGCTCTTCGATGGAAAACTTTTTCGTCATCGCACACCGGTCCGCCAAAATCCTGTCCAGATAAATGACGATCGATCGTGCCCGTTAAACTCCGCAGCACATATTTCACGTTGCCGTTTGACCTCCGCAGAGCATGCACCGATCCTGCACGCGGCGGCCTGTGCTGCATATGTTGCAAGTCGCGCCGGCTTGGTACTCGCGACAGACCGGAAGCCGAGGGCACGTCAAGAGCCTTGTGCACACCGATGCCCTCGTCCCTAGCCCCTTACGACGCCGAGCAGTTGTCGCCTGCTACGAACTCGCACATCCGAGCGCCTGCAAACCAACAAAGCGTCCAAGGAGCGCTTTAAACCACTACCGCTCCGCTCCATCTCGCTTCAATGTGAATGCAGATGCCTCTCTCGGAAAAGCCGCCACTGCGCAAGAAGTACGTCAAATTTTTTGCTGGCGCCGGCGAATTGATACAGGCAATAATATCCCCATTTGAACCAAGGAAAGAATCATTCCAAGGGACCGTAAACATAAGGCGATCAACATTCGAATAGATGTCTTGCAAGCAAAATCAATTTCAAAAGGAAAATCATGAAAAAGACTCACAACCCTATTGCTACTCCCTTCGCCTTCGGCGAAGCCGTAGCTCTCTATTTCTCGACCTGTGGCAAGTCAAACGCGTATTGGAGAGAGAACGAACGCCGTTTTAGCCGCGAAATAGTACCGGCACTTGGCCATGCGACTGTCGTACCCGCGATAAGTAGCGAACAGTTGGCGGGCATCATCAGCTCCAAACGCGATGAAGGACGTCCTGAGGCCGCCCGCATCATGCACGGGGCCTTGAACCGCTTTTTCAAGTGGTGCCAAAAGCAAGGATACGTCAGTCGCTCACCCATGAAAGACTTGGAACCACCAGGGCAGCCGGAGAAGCGCGACAGGATATTGAGCCCTGCCGAATTGAATCGCTTCTGGCATGCCACCTTCGACAGCCCGTCTACCGGATCGCTCTATCGGCTCCTCGCCCTGACCCTTCAGGAGCGGGGCCAGGTGGCAGGCATGAGATGGTGCGATATCGACCTCGACGCCAAACTCTGGATGATCGGCGCAGGATCTGGCGAGACCTGCCGTGCCATACCGCTGACGCAACCTGCCATTGCGGAACTTCAAGCCATTAACAGGGTCCCGGATTGCCCCTATGTATTTGGAGTCCCCGGCCGCGATGGAGCCTGGTCGGTGCCCGATGCTTTTGGAAAAGC
>CALRVN010000165.1:0-8603 GCA_943371625.1 Hyphomicrobium sp. CS1GBMeth3 | reverse complement strand
CGGCCTGTTGCGCCGCCTCGACGACGGCTCCCTCAACATCGCCGTCAATTCGTTGCCCCCGCCCGCCATGGACATCGCCCGCGAAACCCGCTCGATCGACGCCGGTCTGAAATGGTCTGCCCTGGCCGGCAGCGATCTGCCGAAGGTCGTAGAGCTGAGCCTCTACCGACGCACCACACCCGATCAGCTGAGCCGGCCGGTGCTGCAACGCTTGCTGGCGCTCGGCGACCAGTTGGCCATCGTGCGCCTCGCCTCCGTCGACCGCAGCGCCCGCGACACCCTTTTCGAACTCAGCGATTCCGACCTCAAGAACCTCGCCCGCAGCCTCACCGAGGGCGAGCTGTCGAGCCTCTCGCTCTATCTCACCGGCCTGCAGCCTGGACCGCGCGAGCAAGTGCTGCGCGCCATAGCCGCCAACCCAGCCGCGATCCATTCGCTATCGTCAGCGACCGTGCGCAACGCCATCGTCGCCAGTTCCGACCAGTCCGCTGCGGTCGGCATGATGCTGCGCAGCAGCGGCTTTGACGCTGCCGCGATCGGATCGGATCTCGCCCTCGTCGCCGAAGGTCGTGTCAGCCCCATTTTGATCTGGGAAAAACATCCCGCGGTCGTCATCGGGGTGTTGTTGCTCGGCCTCATTGTGCTTCTTCTGCTGCGGCGGCTTCTGTTTGCCCGCCCGCATCGCCGCGCCGCCGCTTAGAGCTGGCGCGAGGAGACGCCGCCACCTCGCTCCATCCCCAGCCTTTTCGCCGCCGCAGTGTCAGGACGAGTTGCGCCTGCTATAAGCCGACGGGGCAGCCGACTCGGGGGTTCCGGATCGGAGCCGTGCGCCGCCACCGCGTGCGCAAGGGGATATCTAGGGGGACTGCATTATGGGACTTAAAGCGCCTGGCATCCTGACGTTCATGGTGTCCGTTATTCTCACGGTCACCGTGCTCATCATTAAATTCTTCGGAGCCGAAATCCCTTTCATCACCGGCAATGAATTCTGGGCGCTCCTCGTCGCGCAGATTGTGCTCGTGCTTGGCTGCATCATGCGCGGTCTTTAAAACTGTTCTCGACTAAGACCATTTGTGTGCGCTTCTGTCGCGCGGCACTCAGCGCTCTGGCGCTGATGCCCGCGTTGGCCTGATCTCGCGCCATGAGATGGAAACTTGATCAATTTGATTCCTACGCCGACCGTGTGCGCCGTTCCTCGCGCGAGATCATCATCGCTGCGGTGCTGACGGTTGCTGCGTTCGCGTTTCTGCTCGCCGCAATGCTCGGCAGCGCTGTGAGCACGAGCAAGGTCGGCTCCGTCGCATCGGACCAAACCGTCATCAAGTAAATCGATAGCGTTCGTCAGCCTGATGCGCTGACGCGTTTCGCGCGCACCAATCCGCGCACCGAGTTGCCGAGATAGATTGCGTCCGCGGTGTCGAGATCGGCAAGCGTAAGCGCAGCTTCGCGCGCGCGGCCTTGCGCCAGCAGCTCGGCGCGCAACGTTCCCGGCAGCAGCCCTGCACTCAGCGCCGGGGTCAGCAACTCGCCCCCACGCTCGATAAAGATCGTCGTGAAGCTGCCCTCGGTGAGGTCGCCACGTTCGTTGGCGTAGACGACTTCATCACTGCCCACGCGCTCTGCATATTCCGCGCGCTCGCGATCGTAGAGTTCACGCCGCGTCGTCTTGTGGAACAGGAACAGGTCCGCGCTGTCGACGCGCGTCGACGACACGGCAAAGCTCATCACCGCATTGGGATCGGCGGCCTGCAACGCTGTCGTAGTGACCGCGACGGCTCCGTCCTCGGCCAGCAGCAGCCGCACCCGCTGACGGCCCGTCTTACCTGCAATGGCGTCGTTCAACGAATTCCGCACCAGCGCCTCGTCGTAGACGAATGCGAAATAGCGCGCTGAGTCTGAAAGGCGTTCGATGTGCCGTTCCAGCAGGACGTAGCCACCTTCGGCCGGATCGAACAGCGCCGTCTCAATGAGATCGAAGCGCTTCACCGGATCGGTGAGGAACTTCATCTTCAGCAGGCACTCGGCGTATTCCTTCGGCCCTTGCGAGTCGAACACCACACCCGAACCGATGCCCATTTCCCCGTCGGCATTGCGTGCGATGACCGCCGTCCGGATCGCGACGTTGAACAGCGCGCGATTCTGCGGCGAGATATAGCCGATCGCCCCGCAGTAGACGCCGCGCGGCTCCGATTCTAGCTGCCGGATCAGCTCCTGCGCGCGGATCTTCGGCGCTCCGATGACCGATCCCGGCGGGAAGATCGCGCGCATCAAGTCTTCGATGCCCACGTCCTTGTTCAAAGTCGCGCGCACGCCAGACGTCATCTGATGCAGCGTCTTGTACGTCTCGACCGTGAAGATGTCGGTGACCTCGACGCTGCCGATCTCCGAGATGCGACCGATGTCATTGCGCATCAGGTCGACGATCATCAGGTTCTCGGCCCGCTGCTTCACGTCCGCGGCGAGCTGCTGTCGCGCAACTGCGTCCGCTTCCTCCGTGCCCGCGCGCGGAGCCGTGCCCTTCATCGGGCGCGTAAAGATCGTGCGCCCTTCCTGCTCGATGAAGAGCTCAGGCGACGCCGACAGCACCGTCACCGCACCGGTATCGACAATGCCGCCGTAGGCGACGCGCTGCTTCTGCCGCAGGTCGAGGAAGAACGTCAGCGGCGAGCCCGCCAGCTTGAACCGTGCCTTGAACGTCAGGTTGAGCTGGTAGATGTCGCCGGCGCGGATCTTCTCGATCACCTCGTCGAAGCGCTTGAGATAGTCCGCTTCACTCCAAGACAGCGAAACGTCGGTGAAGGCGAACGATCCTGACCGCGTATGCGTTGCCAGCCAATGCTCCACCTCCGCGCTCGTCATCTCGAGCGGCGCCTTGTAGAGGCCGATCCACAGCAGGGGCACGTTGCGCTTTTGCGGCAGCAGTGCCGCGAGCTTCGGCTCCAGCACATAGCCGAGCTCGTAGCCGAAGAATCCTGCCGCGAAGAAGCCGTCCGCGACGCCTTGCTCGATGCGCTTCAGCGCCGCCGGCACCTCTGCCGGTGTGCTGGCGGAAATGATGTCGATCGGCTCGGAGAAGAGCAGCGACGGCGGCCCGGAGCCCGAGTTGTTGTCGAGCAGTACGAAAGTCTGCGAAAGCGCGGTGGCTTCCACGGACGGCCGCACGGCGCCTCCGCGGGGAGAGTCATGCGAGGTCATTGCCCCTTGTACCCCGAGAGTGAGTAGAACGTCACATGCCGCTCGGCATTCTTGCCCGCAGGCAGCACCCGCTCGCCCACCTTTTCAACAGTCGTGAACCCCGGAAGACCCGACCCCGAGCCCTCGTCGGCGCGCACCAGCAGCACCGGCGACGGCGTCGACGCGGTAAACGGCCGGGTCAGTTCGAAGTGGTCGTGCGGCGCGCCGGGGCGCCAGGCGAGAACCGGGGTTCGCTCGTCCCGCATGTAATAGAGCAACTCCGCCGTGAGCGCGCGATCATCGCTGAGAACCGCCGCGAACGGCTTACCCGCGGCCGCGGCCTCAGCCAGCTCCGCGCGAGTAGCATCCGCGATCTCGCGCCAGCCCAGCGTGCGCGCGAACGGATCTGACTTCACCGGCAGCTCGACGCGACCCGCGGTCGAGGTACCGAACACCAACAGCGCAATGATCACCGCGTGCAGCGCGAACGACGCCTTCAGCCACCCCCAGGCGCCGTCACGCACCATCGTCGCGATGACGAGCACACTTGCCGCAACGTATGCCGGCGCCGCCCAGTTGGCGTGCGCCCGCGACAGGAATGCCTGCAAAAGAATGACAGCGATGAGCGGTGCCGAGAACGCCAGCAGCAGCCGGTCCGCATCGGCGAGGCGATCGCGCCGCGCCCGCCACAGGATGACGAGGAACGCGCCGAACAGGATCGGCCCGAAAACGCCGAACTGAGCCCCGAAGAATTCCAGCGCCTTGTTGGGATGCAGCAGCGAGCCGCCCCAGTTGGCGTTCTCCGCTGTATGCGCGAACGTCGCGAACTTGTGTGAGGCGTTCCACAGCAAGTTCGGAACGATCAGCGCTACCCCAATCGCCAGCGCGAGATATAGCCGCCAGTCGCGCAGGATCTTGCGTCGCTCCGGCGTTACTAAAAGGTACACTCCCGCGCACATGAGAAACCACGCCATCGCGTACTTGGCATTGAGCCCGGCGCCCAGCGCGACGCCCAGCAGCAGCGCCGGCCACAGCTCATCGGAGTCGAGCAGCGCCGAGAACCCGACCAGCGCCAGCGCCCAGCAGAACAGCAACGGCACGTCTGTCGATATCAGCCCCGCCGACAGCGACACGCCGGGCAGCGTCGCGAAGGCAAGTGCCGAAAGAGCCCCGACGCGCGCGTCGTAGAGCCGCCGACCCAACCAGAAAATTACCAGCGCCGTTCCGGTGTGCATCAGCGGAGAGGGCAGCCGCACGCACGCTTCGCCGATGCCGCACACGGTCGTTGCCGCACCGATCAGCCAGGCAATGAGCGGAGGCTTGGAGAAATAGCCAAGCGCCGGCTCCTCACTCCAGGCCCAATACTGAGCCTCATCGAAGAACAGATCGGTGCCGTTGAGGTGCAGCGCCGCGAGTCTCAGCCCCAGCAACGCCAGCAGCCCGGCCAGCAGCACGCCGAACCAGTTGATATCGCGGCTGCGGTCTACGTGGCCCGGGGCGGCTGACATGGCGCACTCTGAAAGCGTGCTGATCGGTAAGTAAGGGTGAGCAGCGCGTGGATGCTCGCCGCCGGCTCATTTACAGGCTCGGGACGCTGCCGTGAAGATGCCGTGGCCCTCGCCATGCCGCTATCTCGCCGCATCTTCGGGCCATGGCTTGGTTCAAATTGGCCGTTGAGATCGCACTGATCGGCATGGCGTTGTGCTCTGCCGCGCTCTTCTATGAGAGCTATTGGCGCTGGCGCGACTGCTTCAACGAACTCGGGCGATGCTTCGACCCCGTATCGCAAAATGTCTACCTTGAGCAATCCGGGCTGGTCTGGGGCGGCTTCACCGGCATCCTCCTGTTGATGGCCCTGTTTTTACGGCTTGCGTGGCGCCCCTAAGTGCTACCACCGACGACATTTACTAGGTTGGAAGACAACGACTAACACTGGTATCCTTGCGCTGGCCGAAGGGCTATCAAAAGGGGCATCGCGAGTGTTGGTGGGATAGGGGCACTTCATGCGCGTCACGGTCGTCATTCCAGCTCTTAATGAGGCGGGCAACATCGGCCGCCTTATCGAGGAGACGTATGCCGCCGTGCCCGTCCAGCGTCTCGCCGAGGTCATCGTCGTCGACGATGCCAGCGTCGACAACACGCCCGATGAGATCAAACACCTCATCGACTCCGGCCGCTTCCCGGGACTGCGCTACCTGCGGCATGAGACGCGCAGCGGCCAGAGCTGCGCGCTGCGCTCCGGCGTGCTGGCCGCCACGAGCCCCATCATCGCCACGATGGACGGGGACGGTCAGAACGACCCCAAGGATATCCCGAAGCTGCTCGAGGCCCTTGCCCTTCCCGGCACCGACGGCCCAGCACTCGTCAATGGCTGGCGCCGCGACCGCAAGGACACCGGCTCGAAGCGTTGGGCCTCGCGCGCCGCGAACTGGATCCGCGACGCTGTACTGAAGGACGATTGCCCCGACACCGGCTGCGGCATCAAGGTGTACTGGCGCGAGGTGTTCGTGCGTCTTCCGTTCTTCACCAGCATGCATCGCTACATGCCGGCGATGTTCCAGACCTACGGCCACAAGGTCGCCTACGTTCCGGTCAACGACAGGCCGCGCCAGGCTGGCGTTTCGAAGTACAACAACCTAAATCGGGCCTTGGTGGGACTATACGATCTCGTCGGCGTCACTTGGCTGCGCGGTCGTACCAAGGTGCCGCAGATCACCGAGCGCTACCCGGATACACAGACGATTGCCGACATCGCGTCGCGCCTCAAACCTGTGAACGACGACAGCGCCCGCGCCAGCGCCGGCGACAAGAGCTGAACCCAACGCTACAGCGCATCTAATCGGGGACACACCATGGGCTACCTCCATCACCTCGTCGACATGCTCGGCAACTGGTGGCTGTCCACTCCGACGACTGAGAAGGTGTGGCTGGGAGTTGGTCTCTTCGCCCAGCTCATGTTCTCGATGCGCTTCATCGTGCAGTGGATCGCTAGCGAGAAGGCCCGTCGCTCCATCGTGCCCGAAACCTTCTGGTACTTCAGCCTGGTCGGCGGCGCGATGCTGTTTGCCTACGCGATCTATCGCCTCGATCCGGTGTTCATGCTCGGACAGGGCATGGGACTGCTCATCTATGGCCGCAACATCCACTTCATTCGCGAGCATCAGCGCAGCGTAGCCGCTGGCACCGCGACCCCGGCGACGGCTGGTCCCAGCGCATCTTGATCCTGGTAAGTCGCGTATCCCTTAGTCACCCTTGGCGCCCGCATAGGTTTCGAGCCAGCGCACGGCAAACAGGATGATCGCCGCTAGCACCGTCGCCATCACCGCGAGAATGCCGTAGCCGGCACCGCACGCGACCCCGATCGCCCCCGCGAGCCACATGCCCGCGCCAGTCGTTAGCCCCTTCACGTCACCCTGCGAGCGAAAGATCGCGCCCGCCGCGAGAAAAGCGACGCCGGCCGTCACCGCTTCGACGATTCTGATGGGGTCGGTCCCCTTGCTCCCGCCCTCGAGCGCCACGCCGGCGTGAATCTCCATCGTAATGACAGTGAACAGCGCCGCCGCCAGCGCCACCAGCATGTGCGTCCTGAGGCCCGCCGGCCGGGCGAGCTGCTCACGCTCGAATCCGATGACCGCTCCCAGCACCACGGCGAGCAGCAGCCGCGCCGCGATGACGCCCTCAGAAAGGCTCGTGCTGAGCGGGTCGAACATGGCTGGCTCCTTGATTATGGGATGATCGAATATGCGGTTTTTGGCGCTTGTTTCCGGGCTGCAATGCCGCGTTGGCGAACTCAAAACGCTCCCGCTGGGCATAAGGTTGCCGGGGCCGCGGAGGTTGGGCTTCACAGCCGGAGATTTTGTGCTATAAGCCGCGCCTCGGAGCCGCTCGTCGACGCAGCGGCTTTTCTTTTCGCCCCTCTTCGAGAGGGTGGCGATATGGCCTCCCGCAGATGATTCTGTATCGTCGCCACCGCGGGGGCTTCGTTAGGTGACGCGGGGTGGAGCAGCCCGGTAGCTCGTCAGGCTCATAACCTGAAGGTCGTAGGTTCAAATCCTACCCCCGCAACCAACGTTTTTCTCGTCGACCCCAACCAGATCCACTTTTCGCACCGCCTAGCCGGCGCCGTGCGACGGATTTGGCATGTCCGGACGGTTTCGGCTTACAAAGGCTGCGGACCGGCACCAAACGCTGGCCGACCCAAGAGCCTCGGAGGGAACGGACGATGGGCGACCGCGCGATGCCGACGATGCTTTACACCTGCCGTCTGATACCCCTGTCGCTAGCCGTCGCACTCGTCCTAAGCGGCCCCCTCGCGGCGCAAGAGCCGGGATCCAAGCGCGGCCCCGGTGGCGGCGCCGGCCGCGGCGCCAACGCCCTCACCACGGTCACCAGCGCCGACGTCAAGCTGGAGCGCATAAATGAGCGCGTCGCTGCCGTCGGCTCGGCCAGGGCCCGCGCGCAAGTCACCCTGACCACCCGCGTCGCCGGCGTCATCGACAAGGTGCTCTTCGAGGGCGGCCAGATAGTCGAAGCCAACGCGCCTCTGGTCGAGCTCAACGCCGAGCCCGAGCGCATCGCCGTCGAGACCGCCGCCGCCCAGCGCCAGGAAGCCGCCGACACCGTCGACCGGTACAAGCAGCTCAACGAGGGCACGATCACGCGTGTTGCCATTGCCCAGGCCGATACCGCGTTGAAGGTCGCAGACGCCGCCCTGCGCCGAGCCAAGGACGACCTCGACAAGATGACCATCAAAGCCCCGTTCCGCGGCATCATGGGATTGTCGAACCTCGAGGCCGGCGACTATCTCGCCGTCGGCAACCCCATCGCCCCGATCGACGATCGCTCGACCCTGCTGATCGAATTCACCGTCCCCGAGGCAGTCGCCGGCGCCATGAAGGTCGGGCTGCCTGTGCGCGCGACGATGGTCACGCGCTCCGGCGAACCCTATGCCGGCAAGCTGCAGGCGGTCGGCACCCGCATCGATCCGCTGACCCGCACGCTCACCGTGCGCGCCGAGATCCCGAACGAGGACTACAAGCTCATCCCCGGGTCGACCTTCTCAGTGTCGATCCAGCTCCCCGGCGACGATCGCCCCGTGGTCCCCGCGCTTGCGATCCAGTGGGACCGCCAGGGCGCCTTCGTTTGGCGCCTGACCGACAAGAACGCGGTCGAGCGCGTCAACGTCGCCATCCTGGCGCGCGAGGGCGACCGCGTGAACGTCGATGCCGACTTGAAGTCCGGCGACAAGGTCGTCGTTGAAGGCGGCAGCTTCCTGCGCGCCGGCCAGACCGTCCGCCTGCAGGCAGGTTCCTGAGGTCGGTAGAGCGAACGGAACCGGGGGAGCAACGTGGAAAATAACAACAACAATCCGGCAGAGCCGGGCCCGCAGCAGGTGACCGACGACGGCGGCTGGGTCGGCATCTTCGTCC
>CALRVN010000164.1:0-8619 GCA_943371625.1 Hyphomicrobium sp. CS1GBMeth3 | reverse complement strand
CAGAACCAAGGCCGCGTCCCCCACGCGGCCTTTTTTGCGCCAGCGCGCCGCCGCCCTGAAGGCCCCTATGTCGCTGCCCCGCCAGTAGCAGTCGGCCCCCTGACCTGCTAATGAGCCCACCGAACATTCAATGACGGGAGCCCCCATGAGCGACGCAGAAAGCAACGCGCGGATCGAAACCGCGTCTCTCATCCGCCGCTATTACGAAGCCTTCAACTCCGGTGACAGCGCCGGCATGATCGCCTGCCTCACCGACGACGTGATCCACGACGTCAACCAGGGTGAGCGGCGCATGGGCCTCGATAAGTTCAAAGCGTTCAACGCCCGCATGGACCATCACTACAAAGAGAAGCTCGAGAACGTCACCGTGATGGTGAGCAAGGACGGCGCCCGCGCCGCCGCCGAGTTCAACGTCCACGGCGTCTATAAGGCGACCGACACCGGCCTGCCCGAGGCCAAGGGCCAAACCTACATCCTGCCCGCCGGCACCTTCTTCGCCATCCGCGACGGCAAGATCGCCCGCGTCACCACCTATTACAATCTGACCGACTGGATCGCTCAGGTCTCCGGCTGAGCCACCCAGCGCTCCACTCAAAGCGCGAGGCGGCGAGCATGGCCATCGAAGTGAAGTCCCTGACAGGTGACGAGATCGGCGCGGTGCTACCGGCGCTGGCGCGTCTGCGCATCGTCGTGTTCCGCGACTGGCCCTACCTCTATGACGGTACCTTGGAGTACGAGGAGAAGTACCTCGCCAAGCTGGCAGCCGCGAACGGTGCCGTGTGCATCATCGCCAGGGACGGCGACGAGATCGTCGGCGCCTCCACCGCCGCGCCGATGATTGAGCACGCCGACGAGTTCGCCGCGCCTTTCGAGAAGGCCGGTTACGACCTCAAGGACATCTTCTACTGCGGCGAGTCCGTGCTGCTGAAATCGCACCGCGGCCACGGCCTCGGCCACGCCTTCTTCGACGGGCGCGAGGCGCACGCGAAGAAACTCGGCGGCTTCACCCATTCGACATTCTGCCGCGTCGTTCGCCCCGATGACCATCCGCTGAAGCCGAAGGATTACGTTCCGCTCGACGGCTTCTGGAAGAAGCGCGGCTACACGCCGGTCGACGGCCTCGTCGCCACCTACGACTGGAAGGACATCGACCAGGCCGACGAAACCACGCACCAGATGCAGTTCTGGATGAAACCGCTTCCCGACACCAAATAGCGCCCGATGACCCACCGCCAGACCCTCAAGGTCGCCTCCGCGCAGTATCCGATCGATCAGCCCGCCACGCTCGAAGTATGGCGGGACAAGATCGCGCATTGGGTTGCGGAAGGTGCCGCGACCGGCGCCGAGGTGCTGGTGTTCCCCGAGTACGCCGCCATCGAGCAGGCGGCCGCACTGGGTGAGACGGTATACCGCGATCTCGACGCGACGCTCAGCGCCGTCGCCGACCTCGAAGCCGACCGCGTCGCGCTCCACCAGGAGCTCGCCAAAAAGCACGGCGTCTTCATCCTCGTCGGCTCCGGCCCCTCCCGTAAGGGCGCCGGCCGCTACGTCAACGCCGCCCAGCTCGTCACGCCGAAGGGCAGCATCGGCGTGCAGGAAAAGCTGATCATGACGCCCTTCGAAACCGATTGGGGCATCTCCGCCGGCACCGAGGCGCGCGTCTTCGACACCACGCTCGGCCTCGTCGGCATCAACATTTGCTACGATAGCGAGTTTCCACTGCTGGCCCGGGCCATGGCCGAGGCCGGCGCCGAGCTACTACTCGTGCCCTCGTGCACCGAGCGCATGTCCGGCTATCACCGTGTGCGCACTGGATCGCGCGCCCGCGCCCTCGAAAACTCGATCGCCGCGGTCGTCAGCCCGACGGTCGGAGACGCCCCTTGGTCACCGGCCGTCGACTTCAATTCCGGCGCCGCGGGGATCTACGTTCCCGCCGAACAGACGATTTCCGATACCGGCATCCTCGCGCAGGGCGAGGTCAACTCCGCGCAATGGGTTGCGGCTGACATCGATCTCGGCCGCCTGCGCCACCTGCGCAATTCCGGCGAGATGCGCAATTACTCGGACTGGTCGAACCAGGCCGGCGCCGCCAAGCTCGCCGACAAGGTCAAGGTTGTCACGCTGGAATAATCCATCCAACCGTCATCCTCGGGCTTGTCCCGAGGACCCAACTCTTCGCTTGTTCCA
This sequence comes from Hyphomicrobium sp. CS1GBMeth3, assembly GCA_943371625.1. Classification (GTDB taxonomy): domain Bacteria; phylum Pseudomonadota; class Alphaproteobacteria; order Rhizobiales; family Hyphomicrobiaceae; genus Hyphomicrobium_A. The sequence goes on along the minus strand of CALRVN010000164.1, from coordinate 6,432 downwards.
ACAAGAGTCGCTGTGGCAGGCGACGCCAAGCATGATTAGGCGTCCAGTTCCTCGACGCGTGGGTCCTCGGGCCAATCCCGAGGATGACAACGCTACGCCAGCGTCACGCACTTTGACCTACTTGAGCGCCCACGTGATCGTGACACTCGCCTCCAGGGTCTCCGTCCCGCTTTCGATCGGAACCGCTTCGGCCTTCATAGCGCGCGCGAACACCGGCCGTGGTGGCGGCGACGCATCGCCCTCGACGATCTGCAGCACCTCGCCGACCTCGGCCCCGGCAGCAGTGGCATAAAGCTCAGCCCGGCGACGCGCGTTGGCCACCGCCTGCTTGCGCGCCTCGTCCAGCGCCGTCTCCGCCGTGCTGACCTCGAAGCTCAGGCCCGACGACTGGTTGGCGCCGGCCGTGACCAGCCGGTCGAGGATATCGCCGACCTTCGCCAGATCGCGCACAAGCACCTGCACTTCGTTGGTGACGGCGTAGCCATCGATCTTGGGGGCCTGCCCCTCGACCGGATGCGTATAGCGCGGCTCGACCCGGAACGATGACGTCTGGATGTCCTTCGGATCGATGCCTGCCGACTTCAGCTCAGCGATGACCTTCTGCATCGCCGCCGAATTGGCCGTCAGCGCTTCACGCGCAGTCTTCCCTTCAGCCGTCACACCGGACGAAAGCCGAGCCCGGTCCGGCGCAACCGCAACGCTGCCCGACGCGGAAACGGTAATCGATCGGCGCTGCTTGTCATCGTCGGCATGGGCGGCGGAAAGACCCCCGAGCATTGCGATCCCCAGGGCAGCGGAGCGGAGAGCAGCGAGCGTACGCATTGTTCTTCCTCGTGTTGCAAGTCCCGTGAGACTATCGCCAGTTGACGGACGTTTCGGGGCAAAATTGGCGGGTTTTGGGGGCGGCCATAAGTCTGCTATGAGGTGCGCCGCCTCGCCCCGCGGTCCCTCGAGTCGCGCCGGCAAGGGCCCGTAGCTCAATGGTTAGAGCTGGCGGCTCATAACCGTCTGGTTCCAGGTTCGAATCCTGGCGGGCCCACCAACAATTTCAAGATCATAGAACAAATTCCAGACGCGCTGCCCGCTCCGCTGACGCCAAACTGCGGACATTGCAGGTGAGCGCGATCCCGGCAGGAGGGACGACCGCCGTGGGCGCCCAACAACCGGGACGGCTGCCGCCGGCTCGTTCGGGCTCACGGCACGCACGCACCCACTCCCCGGCAAGCTGCGTTCCGCATTCGCTCACGGGCGCCCTGATGCCCTCTTTCACCCGAAATCTCTGCACGCTGCCTTGCGCAACGCGCCGCGCACGGGATATCAGATCCGCTTGCGGTGTATCCTTTTACGCGAGTCTACATAATGAACACCACCTTAGGTAATTGCGATTTCGACACCTTGCTGGCTCTCGCGGAGCAGATGCCGCCCGAACGCTTCGAGCAGTTGAAGGTAGAGCGCCCTGACTTCGCGGCATGGCTGCAGTCGCGTAGGGGCCCGCCGGCGAAGCAGGAGCGCAAGGGCACTCGGGCGCGTCGAAAGGCTAGATGACACCTCGGAATGATGGTCGGTCTAATGGGTGTTGAGCCCCGTCGGTCAAACGGATCACGTGCCGCTCAGCGTTCACACGCAGCCGTAGCTTTCGTCTCCCAGGACCTATTCGGAGGGTCTTCGCAGGCAACGTCAACGTCGAAGCAGTCGGCGACCGGCAGCATCTTCTCCCAGTCTTGACACCACCTTCGAAGCGGCCTCCTTTTCGCTGCCATGGACAAGCGCCCGCAGATCAAACCCGCCCAGTTGGCCTACCTCGCCGTGTTCGGGGTCTTCGTCTTCATCTATGCGGTGAAGGTGATCAACGGCACCGCCGGGCGCCTCGACTGGATCACACTCCTGGTCGCCGTCTTCCTGCTGCTGGTCACGGCTTACCGCATACTTCGCGACTTCAGCCGCCCCGACAGCTGAACGCCCGCGACGCACCGCAACAGCTCACAGCTTGAAGCGCTTTCGCTGACGGTTTGAACCGCCACTGCCGCGACGCTCCGAGCACGGTGCAATTTTATGCAAGTGACGTGCGAAGCCGGTAACACCACTTCAACGCGAATAACGTATTCTAAACTCGCATTTTCATCTGATCCCTTTCTGGTTTCTCTCGTGCGTCTGTCATGCTGCAGGCAAACTTGCACCGCCGCGTCGTCGTCACCGGCATGGGCGCCATAACGCCCATCGGCCAGAACGTGTCCGACTATTGGCGTGCCCTGTGTGCCGGCGAGACGGGCATTGCACCCGTCGACGGCATCGCCGAAGAACTCCCCATCTCGATCGCCGCGCGCGTCTTGGGATTTGATCCAGCGAAGCGACTTGCCAACTGGTCGCGCGACAAGTCCATCCAGCACTCCAGCCGCTACTGCTGGCTCGCAGCGGCTGCCGCCGACGAAGCCATCACCCAGGCCGGTCTGAAATTCCCGCTCGACAATCCCCAGCGCACCGCGTGCCTCATCGGCTCTGCTGCCGGCGGCCATATCGCCGTCGAGATTGCCGGCCGCGACCGCTTCCAAGCCGGCAAGCGCGCAGTGCATCCCATGCTGCTCCCGCGCATCGTCTCCTCGTCGGCCGCCGCACACATCGGTATCGAGTATGGGATCAAGGGACCAACGCTTGCCCTCTGCAGTGCCGGCGCCAGTGCTGCGCACGCCATTGGAATGGGCTTCGACTATGTCCGCCGCGGCCTCGTCGACATTGCCATCGTCGGCGGCGCGGACAGCACCGTCACCTACAGCGCCCTCCTAGCCTGCGACGCTCTCCACATGCTGTCGCCCGACGGCTGCTTCCCGTTCTCGAAGCGTCATAACGGCACCGTGCTCGCCGAGGCCGCGGGCATCCTCGTGCTCGAAGCCGAGAACCACGCCCGCGCGCGCGGCGCACAGCCGCTCGCCGAGGTGGCGGGATTCGGCATGGCCACGGGAGGCAACTTCATGTTCGGCGTCGACAGGGAGGTCGCCGTGCATGTCATGCAGGAGGCCCTCAATGACGCCGGTGTCGCTGCGGGCGACATCGCCTACGTGAACGCCCACGGCGATGGCATCGTCGACGACGACATTCGCGAGACCGAAGCTCTGAAGGACGTCTTCGCCGGCTACGCTCAGGACGTCTCGATCTCCTCGACCAAGTCGATGCACGGGCACGCCCTAGGCGCCGCTCCGGCCATCGAGGCCATCGCCTGCATCAAGGTCATCGCCGAAGGCATCATTCCCCCGACCATCGCCCTCGACAACCCAGATCCGCGTTGCGATCTTGATTACACGCCCGTCGTCCCGCGCCGGCGCAGCGTTACCCATGCCATGTGCAACAACCTCGCGCTCAATGGCATGGCGACCACGATGATCTTCGAGGCCGCACAGGCTTGATATTCGAAAGCCTTGAGGGCTCTAAACCCTCGGCTGCGTCACCGCACTAGGCGTAGGTGGCAGCGCTGCTCGACGCATCCTCGCTCCTCGTACACTGATGCGTGCCCGGGCTGTGGCGCGGGATCAGGCGTGATCCAGGCAGCCGCCACGCCAACGATAAACCGCGCGAGCAAGTCCACGTCGTCCTCCCACTCGGAATGGCCGAAGCAAAGAACCGCAGAGGGGCGAGAACGAAACGCTAGCACATCCGCTGCGCTGCACAAGGCAGGGAAAGCTGCGAAGCTTTGCGAGGAAATTGCGATGAGGTAGGGCAAGCGGCACGACAGCGCCGCTACGAGATCAGGCGTCGTGGCCGTTCGCTTCAACGATGGAAATTCCCTCACCCGCGTGTACCGACTTCAAGCTGGCGACATCGTCGAGCGCCATTGCCCAGATGTTGCATGGGCTTGCCATGCGGATCTCGCCGCGGCGCGACACCGGCGTCGGCCCGAACCCGATAGCGATCGCTTCGCCGTCCGGCCAGAATGCGATCTCGCCCGCATTGACGACCTCGCGCGCACCGGGCTCTGCCTCGGACGTGACCGGCGCGTTGAAGTAGACCTCGCGGCCCCACATCTTCGCCTCGGCATGAATCGGAAGCGCGGCCCATATGCGCTCTGCCGTCGGCGTCTCGAGGAGACGCGCGCGGATTGCCACCTTGCCTGAACGGATCACGATCTCGCGCATCACCGTCTCCCGAGCCGGTCAGTCTAACGCTGCCGTTGTCGCCAATCTGTCATCGACAGGGACCAGCATCAATACCCGCGGTGTACAACATTGTCTCACAACCGGGGCTGCATGGCGAAGCTGCATGCCCGCAGTGCGGATCAGTTGCAACAGTTTGCGGCATTTGGAGCAGATGCGTCTGACATCTGATGCAACTACGCCACGCTCGAAGGCGTGGCGCAGCATATTCCGAACGATCGTCGTGGCGACTGTTAGGCCGGCGGCGGCCCAAACACGAGCACCGCATTAAGACCACCGAAGGCGAACGAGTTCGACATCGCGTAGGTCACGTCGAGCTTACGCCCCACGTTCGGGATGTAGTCGAGATCGCAAGCCGGATCAGGGTCGTCGAGACCGATGGTCGGAGGTACCCAGCCATCGCGCAACGCAGAGATGCAAACCGCCGCCTCGATACCGCCACCGGCGCCGAGCGGATGCCCATGCATCGACTTGGTCGAGGAAATCGCCAGGTTCTTCGCGTGATTGCCGAAGACTTCCTTGATCGCATTCGTCTCGTTGGCGTCGTTGATGGTCGTCGCTGTGCCGTGCGCGTTGAGGTACTGGATGTCCGAGGGCGAAATCTTCGCATCGTCCAGCGCCATGCGCATGGCTTCCTTCGGACCCTCGATGTCCGGATTGACCATGTCCTTGGCGTCCGACGACGTGCCGTAGCCGGCGATCTCGGCCAGGATGTGAGCGCCACGCGCCTTGGCATGCTCGTAGGATTCGAGCACGAGAATGCCCGCTCCCTCACCGAGCACAGTACCGTTGCGCTTCTTGGCGAACGGGAAGCAACCCTCAGGCGACAGCACATGCAGCGCCTGCCACGCCTTCATGGTGCCGTAGTTGATGACCGACTCCGACGCGCCGGCAATGGCGACATCCACGACGCCGTTCTTAATGAAATCGCGCGCGATGCCGATGGCATGCGTTGCCGTCGAGCAGGCCGAGCAGGTCGCGAAAGTTGGCCCTTTGACGCCGAACTCGATACCCACGTGGGCGCTCGCCGACGAGCCGATGACGCGCAGCAGCGTCAAAGGATGCGTGGCGCGCTTGCCCTCGATGAACAGCGCTCGGTAGGAGTTCTCGTAGGTGACGAGGCCACCCGCGCCCGAGCCGACGATGCACGCCGCGCGGTAGGGATTGGCGATGGGAAATTCGAGCCCGGACTGCTTCACCGCCTCGTCTGCCGCGGCGGCAGCGAACCAGGAGTAGCGATCGGCGTGCATCACCAGCTTGTCGCGCTGGAAATGCTTGAGGCGCTGCTTGGGATCGAAATCCTTGATCTGCGCCGCGATGAGGATCTTGAGATCGTCGAGGGGAAAGCCGCCGAGCGCGGTCACACCGCACTTGCTCTCGTGCATCGCGGCCCACATGTCCGGGACGTTGAGGCCGATCGGCGTCACGACGCCCATTCCGGTCACGACGACGCGGCGACCGCCGTTCGCGTTTGACATCTACTACCTGCCGGTTGTGAGCGGCGCAGCGGCGCCGCGATAAGCTGACACGCGAGCCGGCAAATGCCTTTTGGGGGGAGCTCGCTCAATTGGCATTGGGCGCAAATCTCGCGCCCTGATGCCGAAGTTCGTTCTTAAGCCTTGGCGCCGGCCGCTGCAGGCCCCTTGGCCACCAGTTCCTTGACGCGATCGACGACCGAACCGACGGTCTTGAAGTCCTCGACGTCCTCGTTGGCGTTGTAAGGGATTTCAATGCCGAACGTGTCTTCGATATCAAAAACGATCATGGCCAGGTCGAGGGACTCAATCTTGAGATCCGTCAGGGGCGTCGACAGCGAGATGTCGTCACGCGGCTCCTTCATGTGCTTCTTAAGGATCTCGACGATCTTGGTGCCAACTTCGTCCATATCAGTCTCCCACCCCCGCTCTATTGAAGCCTGGGGCCCGTATTACTTCGTTTCTAACTAGTGCCAGCCCACTAGCACAACAAGCTGAGGCGTCACATATCCTTAAACGCCTAGCAAGTCTAGCCGAGGGCCACCAGCCGGCCGGAGCGGCCAACCGGCAACACGCATAGGGCGATTTCCATGCGCCAGCTGTCTTCTAAGGTACAGCAAAACCTCTTCACAACCGTTGCTCTAACCAACGTTTCCGCTTGCCGGCTCTTGGCCTGCAGGTGCGGAACGTGTTCAATAACCAAGCGGATTTCAAGTTCCTGTTATTGGTTCAGCGGCACCGCCGCCGCAACTGTCCGGCAATGGGCCTGGCGCTATACTGCGACCGGAAGTCTAGCCCGGGAGACGATCGAGGAT
>CALRVN010000163.1:0-8623 GCA_943371625.1 Hyphomicrobium sp. CS1GBMeth3 | reverse complement strand
CCCCTTAACAATACCAATATTGTATAGTATTCCCATCCGGGGCCGGATGCGGTGCCGGGGCGTTTCGTCCGGGCCGCAATTGGGAGACGAGGAGACCCATGGGTCGCTATCTCTATTTCAGCTTGGGATGCGTCATGGTCGGGCTCGGCGTGATCGGCGCCATCCTGCCGCTGATGCCGACGACAATCTTCCTCATCCTCGCGGCCGGCTGCTTTGCCCGCTCATCGCCTGCGTGCGAGCAATGGTTGCTGGACCATCCCCGGTTTGGGGCCTCGCTGCGCGGCTGGCGCGAAGAAGGCGCGATCTCAGTGCCCGCCAAGTGCATGGCGTGCCTCGGGATGACCGTCGGGTTTGCGCTGTTCTACGTCGGGGCGCATCCGAGCACCTGGCTGCTGGTGGGCGTTGCGGCGCTGATGCTGGCGTCCGGCGCGTATGTCGTGTCGAGACCTCATCCCGGTTTAGGACGGCGGGAAGCCAGCCAGAGCGGCCAGCAGGGGTGATGGCGACGAGCATCTACCGATGCTCGCCGCGGTATCCGTCTACGCTTTCAGGAAAGCCAGCAGGTCGGCGTTGACGATGTCCGCATGGGTCGTCGGCATCCCGTGCGGCAGATCCTTGTAGGTCTTCAGCGTGCCGTTCTTCAGCAGCTTGGCCGAGTTGAGTCCGGACGCGACGTAGGGCACGATCTGATCGTCCTCGCTGTGCATCACCAGCACGGGCACGGTGATCTTCTTCAGGTCTTCGGTGAAGTCGGTCTGCGAGAAGGCGACGATGCCGTCGTAATGCGCCTTGGCGCCGCCCATCATGCCCTGCCGCCACCAGTTGGCGATGACTGCCTCGGACGACTTCGCGCCCGGTCGGTTGTAGCCGTAGAACGGCCCTTCAGGGAGCGCGCGGTAGAAGCCCGAGCGGTTGGCCGCGAGCTGGGCCTGCAGATCGTCGAACACGGCCTTGGGCAGACCATCAGGGTTGGCGGCGGTTTTCACCATGAGCGGTGGCACGGCGCACAGCAGCGCCGCCTTGGCAACCCGGGTCTCGCCATGCCGTCCCAGATACGCAGTGACCTCGCCGCCGCCGGTCGAATGGCCGACGTGGATGGCGTCCTTTAGGTCGAGGTGCTCGGTTAAGGCGGCAAGGTCGGCCGCGTAGTGGTCCATGTCGTGGCCCTCCCCGGTCTGGGTCGAGCGGCCGTGACCGCGGCGGTCGTGGGCGATGACGCGATAGCCTTTAGCGAGGAAGAACATCATCTGGGCGTCCCAGTCATCCGCCGACAGCGGCCAGCCGTGACTAAAGACGATGGGCTGTCCTTTGCCCCAGTCTTTGTAGAAAATTTCGACGCCGTCTTTGGTCTTAATGGTGGGCATGTCGGGCACTCTCCTGAGAAGGCAGTCTGCGAATACCTATATTAGCGTCGTGGCAACGAGTGGAAGGGAGAGCAACATGACGACGACCGAGCGTGCAGTCCTCGCCGGCGGCTGCTTCTGGGGCATGCAGGATCTGATCCGGCGGCTGCCCGGCGTGATCTCGAGCCGCGTTGGCTACACGGGCGGCGAGGTCCCCAACGCCACCTATCGCAACCACGGCAACCACGCGGAAGCGATCGAGATCACCTTCGATCCGCAAAAGACCAGCTATCGCGACCTGCTCGAGTTCTTCTTCCAGATCCACGACCCGTCGACGAAAAATCGCCAGGGCAACGATATGGGCGCCAGTTATCGCTCAGCCATTTTCTACACCGACGCCGAACAGAAGCGGGTTGCGGAAGAGACCATCGCCGATGTCGATGCTTCCGGGCTGTGGCCCGGCAAGGTGGTGACCGAGGTGGTGCCCGAGAGCGACTTCTGGGAGGCGGAGCCGGAGCACCAGGATTATCTGGAGCGCGTTCCGAACGGTTACACGTGCCACTTCGCGCGGCCGGGCTGGAAGCTGCCGAAGCGCAAAGCGACGAGCGCCGCATAACGCCGCATCGGCTCGCGGCGGATCAGATGCGGCCGGCCTTCTCGTGCCGGCCGTTTTCGGGACGCGCCTTCGAAGCAGTCGTCTTCGTTGCGTGCCGCGGGCCAATCTCGATGATCGCGTGAGCTTCGATGAGGGCACCGCAATCGGGGCACTCGAGCTTCAGAGACTCGGGCCACTCGTCGGTCCACTCCATCCCGCAGCAGCGGTAGGTCATCCGCAACCAAAGGCGCAAATTCTTCGCCACGCCAAGCACTCCTCGACCAACCTCAACAACGGGTGGTCGCTAGAGTGATTCGGGCTTTGGATTCAAACCGCGCTAAGTCCGACCTGCGCCCATTGCATGCGCTTCCCGCAACCGAAGGCTTCTTCAACTCGTTATGCCCGCACACGGCTTATCGCTGGCGAGGAGAGTTTGAGATGAACTGGGACATCGTGGAAGGAGACTGGAAGCAGTTCGGCGGCAAGGTGAAGCAGCAGTGGGGGCAGCTTACCGACGACGACATTGCGATGATCAGCGGCAATCGTCAGCGGCTAGAAGGCCGGCTGCAGAGCCGCTACGGGCAGGCGCGAGATCAGGTCGTTCGCGAGGTCGACGATTGGCTCGGCGGCGCGACTTACGGGAATGGTGATCAGATCATTGCGGCGACGGCACGTGATGTCGGCGATGCGGCGCAAGAACGCTATGACCGGACGCTGGACGCCATACGGCAGGAGCCTCTCAAGGGCGTCGCGATCGCGGCGGGCATCGGGTTCGTCGCCGCACTGGTGCTGCGCCGCTAACAATGATCGCCCGAACGGGCGATTGCGTAGCGTTCCAGGCTGGCGTACGCCGTGCCGATGGCAACGAGAGAGAAACCGCGCCGTTCGACGCATCGATCGCCGGCACGCTTTCTCGGCCGGATGCTCGACGGCGCTTTGGCCGCGCCTTTCCCCGGCTACGTACTCCCCTGCACGGCCCTTGCGCGCAAACGTCCGCCTGCAGGTGATGAGTGGCTGCACGAGATCGCTCACGAAGGTCATCGCGCGCAGGTACATTTCAGCGACGGGGCTCCTGGCATTCTCACCGACGGAGAGTACGACTGGGGGGCGCGGATGCCGACGATTTCCGCCTCGATCGCAGCGCTTCCGGTCAACAACATCATCCTCAACGGCACGTTGGCGGCAGTCGACGGTAGAGGGCAGACAGTGCCCCTCGACCTACCTGTGGCGAGTTCGTCTGGCGTGCAGACACGCGTCAAAGCGCGGCTCGTCTACTACGCGTTCGATCTCTTGTATCTGGATGGGTTCGACCTGCGCGGCGCGGCTCTCATCGACCGGAAGCGCGTGCTGCAGGCTCTGCTCGAAAACACGAGCGGCGTTCAACTCATCAAGAACGTCGAGCACATTGCAGGCGATGGCGACGTGGTGCTCGAGCACGCGTGCAAGCTCGGCCTGAGCGGCATTCTATCGAAACGTGCCAGTGCCCCATATCGCTCGGGGCGCTGCGCAGACTGGGTCGCAATAAAATGCCCGGGTTGATCTCGGGATGCTGTAGCTGAGGATGAAAGCGGAGAGGAAGGCCGGCGGGAGACCGGCCTTGCGCGTCAGTTCTTGAATGCTTTGTCGGCTGCGTCTGCGCCGTCTTTGATGGTGTCCTTGACGTCGCCAACAGCTACTTGGCCCTTGCCTTTGAGTTCCTGCACAGCGCCCTTCGCCTGCAGCTTCTCGGATCCGACAACCTTCCCGACGCCTTGTTTGATGCTGCCGATGGCCTGGTTGGCGTAGCCGGAGACCTTATCGCCAGTGCTGCTCATGACTCGCTCCTCTATGACGCGCCGCCGTGTGCGGCTGTCACAGCAAACTCGGCCGTGAGCAATACGTTCCCTCGCTAACCACGTGACGGGCATGTGGCCGCGGTTGCGCGTCGAGCGGGAACCCCACCGGCACCAATTGCGTCTCCTCGCGGATCTTCCTTTATCTGATTGTCCGAGGCGAGATGGACGACGAAGATATAGCGCAGTGGACCCGTAAGCGGGATGAGATGAAGCAGTTGATCGAGAAGCTGCGCGCGAGTGGCAGTACCGAGGAGATCGCATTGCTGGAAGGGCAGCTCGCCGCAATCGAAGAACACCTCGAGGCGCTGAAACGTCGACGCATGTAGGGGCGCTACGCGCGTCGGATGGCACGCACTTTCAAAGGCATGGGGCTTTATGTGTGGCGCTTTTCTCGCAATGGAATTGGAACCACGCACGCAGTTCGGGGCTTCAATACTCATGAAAACCGTCCTGATCGTCGATGACGAACCACTCATCCGAGCCTACGTCCGCGACGTTGTCGAGGACGCCGGCTACAAGGCCAAAGAAGCAGGCACCGCGGACGAGGCGCTGCGGCTTATCGAAGACGACGGCATCGACATCGTGCTGTCGGATATCGAGATGCCGGGGTCGTTGGACGGCGTCGAGCTAGCGTGGACCGGTGATCCTTGCGTCGGGCAGGCGCTTGCCGAGGCGCGACCAGATACCTACCGACACGCGGTTTCTGGCGAAGCCGTTCTCGCCCGACAGCCTCGTCGATACGCTTTCGGATGTGGGAAGGTAACGAGCGCCCGGGTTCGCGGAAATCCGCGGGCTTAGTTTTCAATGCTGGTCGTCTTTTGGGGGCACGTCCCGCTCAGCGCGCCACAGATGAAGCAGCATCAGCTTGATCTTCAGCGGCAGGGTGCGCCACGACGCGCCCGACGTGAATTCCTCGAACTTGTCGCGAACTTTGTCGTCGCGGTTATCGTCGCTCGGCATACGCGCATCCATTCGTTAGGGCCCTCTTACGCTGAGCTACGATGTGCAATGGGCATGATGGTGATCGAAGCCTCGGCCGGGCGGTTGAGAGCCGCCTCGGTCAACGTCAGCGCGCTGGCCTCGCCCTCGGATGCCGCGGCCATGATGCGGCGTGCCATCGCTAACCGTCCAGAGCCGTCAGTCTCGACGCCGGTCAGGCGCATGGTCTGGACCGCGGCGTCGATGGCGCCGGCCATGAGCCGCAGTGCCTGAGTGTCGAAGATTTCGAGGGGGTGAAGCATGCGTTGGCTCCCTAGCGGCGTTTCTTATTGCCCCCTCAACGCCGGACGATGGCTTTTGGGTCCATGCGCTTACCTTCCGACGGCCGGCCTTGGCGGAGCTTGAAGTAGAGGATGCAGGCGAGAAGGGCGATGCTGACGCTGTTGGCGATCACAATGACGGGGTCGGAGCGCATAACGCCGTAGCTCACCCACAGGGCCAAGCCGGTCGCCAAAATGACCAGCATGTGGAAGGAAAGGTCGTCCGCCTCCCCAGTCTCCCAGCATTTGCGCAACTGGGGCACGTAGGAGGCCGTGGTGCAGGTCGCTGCGGCAGTGCCTATCAGGGTGTCGAGCGGAAGCACATCCTCACTCTGTAATTGAGGAGCGCCGGCCCCCTCGCGAGGGCCGGCCCTGCCGTCACACTAATTATTCGACTTCTTAGAGCCGAGATCCGAGCTCGCAGGCTTGGCGGTTGGGTCCGTTGCCGGGTTGGTTCCTGAATCGGTGTTTTCCTTCGCCGAGTCCGAAAGGGCGCCTGATTTCGGCTCTGCGGTCGGAGCCGCCGTCGTGCCAGGCCCCGCTGCGGGTGGGGTCTTCTCGGACGACAACGACTGCGAATCGGGCTTGTCCGCAGGGCCGGCTTGGGCGGCGACCGGAAGGGTCAATGCCGAAGCCAGCAGCAACGCGGGGAGAAGGAGCTTCATGATAATTCCTCTTATTATGACCGGCTTGATGCCGGTTAGAGGCTCAACCCCCGGCTCGTGCGCCCGTTCCGTAAAGGCTAGGTGGCAACGCGGTGGACTTTAGTTGGTTAAGTGGCTGGCATCGCGAGCGGCTGATTAGGCGCTTCACCGACAGCATGGCGATCTATGACACAGGGAATCGTGGTCTGCTGGTGTGGATCGGACGTTCGCCTGAATGGGCGCCTCTCAATGCAGGCCTACTCGCGTGCCCGGCTCTTGTGCGCTTGCACTTTTTTCGTCGGCTGTAACCTGCGGCATCGACGACCGCGTCGCTCATGTGTTCGTTGCGCGTTAGCTGATAGAGAAGTTATGGCGCGGAGGACACTGCCGTGATGAACGTTTGGCTCTCGATGGTCATGCTGAATTTCGAAGCTGCAAACGTCGTGGCGCTGCGGGCATTGAAGCTCGCCGCCGGCGGCTCGGAGGCGAGCGCGGAAGCGCAGCTGATGGCGACGGAGAAAGTCAGCGCGGCGGTCGAGGCCTTAGGTGCGATCGTCAGCGGGGCTTCACCGGCGCAGGTGATCGAGAGATACCGAGAGCTCGTCGCCGCGAATGCGCATCGCCTTACAGCGTGCGCAGAAGCTGCGCCGCTGGCGGGGCCTATCGCCGGCTGAAGTTTTTTTCAGCGAGCCGGCGCAGGCAGGGTGTTGCCGCTGCCCTCTTGCATGCCAGCGGATTCCGCGGCCGCTACGATAGCAGGCACATCCGGAAATTCTTCGTTGGCTTCTGCGGCGCTCGCCCGAACCGAGAGCGGCACCTTGGCGCCGTCCACATAAAGCGGATCGTGCATGACCGACCAGGCCAGCCGGTCCGCCAGCGTCTTGGCTCCCTCGAGACCGGTCTCCGGCATCAATACGACGAAGCGATCGGCATCAATGCGGGCGAGGATATCCGTTGATCGCGTCTCGCGGCGCGCAACGGACGATACATGTATGATCGCCCGGTCGCCGGCATCGTGGCCATAGTCTCGGTTGATGCGGCTTAGCCGATTGATGTTGAAGACGGCGATGGAGAACGGCGCGTGGTGGCGCTTGAACCGTCGCCATTCGATGTCGGCGCTCTTTTCAAATCCGCGCATGTTCAACAGCGTGGTGAGTGTGTCGCGCGAATCCTGTTGCTCGGCGCGCGTCGCTCGGCTGACGAGGTCGGACACATCGGTGTGAGAGACCATGCGTCCACCGCTGGGCAGCGGGGTCACCACGGCCCGAATGGTGCGGCCGTCGGTGAGAAGAATCTCGATCGGGGTCGTATCGCCCGTCTCGACCATTTCAAAGCGGCGCATGACATAGTCGGCCAGCTGCTCGTCTTTCAGGTCGTAGGCACCCGCGGCAGCGATATTGTAGATGAAGTCCGCAAATATCGGGCTTCCGCTGCACTGCTCGTCGCTGAGGTGCCAGAGCGTTCGAGCTTTCGCGTTGACGAGGCGGACGCGCATCTGGCTGTCCACGAGGACAATGCCCTGCGCAGCATGGTCGACGGCCTCCGTGAGCAAGCCCACAACTTCTGCTTGCTCGACTCCCAATCGCACCACTGGTGAATGGTCACCCATAACCAATCTTGGCACGGATCAATTAAATCGAGCCCAAAGGAAGTGGTCGATTATTATGAACTTTCGTCGGACTTCGCGGGCGCCGTAGGGGTCTACCTGACGATAACCTGATCGCAATTGGGTCCGGTCAGGCCCGCTGGGCAGACCTTCTTGGGCGCGGGGCCTGGAACCGTTGGGCTGGCGATACGCCGACAGCGACCGCCAAGCAGGCGTGTGCCGCTCGGGCATCGGCAGTGCGGCGGCCGACCGATCCGCCCGCCGGTGCAGGATTTCGGAGTCGTGTTGGTCGACGGGGCGGTGCTCGGATTCTGCGTGGGCGTGGGCGTCGCCGGGGTGGGACGGATACACTTTCCGCCTTGGAAGTACGTGCCCGGTGGACAGCAGTTCGGCGGCGTGCCGGTCATGCCTTGCGGGCATGACTTCGGGTTCGTCGTCGGCCCGGTGGTGCCGGGACTGGTTATGGGGCGGCGGCAGGCGCCATTGGTGAAAGAGGTCCCCTCGGGGCAGCAGTTGGGCGGGCTACCGTTCGGACGACTGCGTGGGCAGCCAACCGGGTCGCCGGTGTTAGGCTTGGTGCCGATGGTGCCACCGCCGCCGGACGGGTTCGGCGTAGGCGTGGAATCGCGCCGGCACACGCCACCGCGGAAGCTGGTGCCAGACGGACAGCAGTTGGGCGGCGACCCGACGGGCCGCGAGCTTGGGCACGGCCCTGGGCGGCCGGGATCGATGACGGTGCCGCCGCCGCCGCCCGGCGCGCCCGGCGTGGTCTTGCGCGAGAAGTCGTGCCGACACATGTGGCCACGGAAGATCATCCCCTTGGGACAGCAGTGCGGGTAAATGCCAGCCGGCCGCGATCGCGGACATGTGCCACCGGTCTCGCCGCCGCCCGTGGTCGTGCTGCCGCCACCGAACGGGCTCGTTATCGGATTCGCCGGCCGCCGACACACGCCGTCGCCAAACACCGTGCCGACGGGACAGCAGTTCGGCGGCCTGCCGACAGGCCGTGTCGTCGGACACGTGGCCGGCGGCGGAGGTGGCGTTATTCTCCCGGGAACAGTTGCCGGCGGCGTACCCAAACCGCGGGTGCGGCACCAGCCGCTACTCCACCGGGTCCCTATAGGACACCGACACGATCCCGCCGCCGTGCGGATCATGCCGCGCAGACACTTCTTCTCTTCGACCTTCTTGCTGTAGGTGCGGATCGGGCAGGCGCAGCTGTTCACGACCTTCTTCGTGTACGTGCAGCACCCGGGGCATGGGGAGTCGTCGTCGCTGAGCTGAGGCCCTTGCTCCAAATGGAACGCGGCCTTCGCGCGCTGCAGCGCCTCGTCCGCGGTT
>CALRVN010000162.1:0-8627 GCA_943371625.1 Hyphomicrobium sp. CS1GBMeth3 | reverse complement strand
GTGACGACAGAATCGGCCATAGCCTCCCCCAAATAAGTCGGAAAGGGTTAGCCGGCGAAGCTTGCGCGAAGGTGCCCTCTCGGGACCGTGGCCCCTAAAATCCGTTCTGGATGCGGCCGTAGATCTGCTCGGCGAAAGCGTAGATCACGGTGCCGATGAAGGGCGCCATCAGCGAGGTGACCAGCAACGTGGCGATGATCTTGGGAATGAAGGTGAGCGTGATTTCCTGGATCTGGGTCAGGGCCTGGAGCAGGGCGATGACGATGCCGACCGCCATGGCGGCGACCACGGCGGGGCTCGAGGCAACGATGATGGTCCAGATCGCGGCCTGGACGAGGTCGAGGGCGTCTGCCTGGTTCATCAGGTGATGTTCAGGCCGGCGCCGAGGAAGATCTTGTCGCCGTTCTCGAGGACCGCAACCGTCCCTCCCGAGACGATGCTGATGGACTTGATCTTGCCGTTGACGCTGCCGTCCTCCGACGTGATCGTGCGTCCGATCAGGCTATCGGCCTGCGACAGGGACATCGACGTCATTAGCGACTCGAGCTTGTTGTTCGCTTGGATCGACTGCTCGACGTTCGAGAACGAAGCGATCTGACCCATCCACTGGGCCGGGTCGGTAGGGTTGGTCGGGTCCTGGTTCTGCATCTGGGCGATCAGCAGCCGGAGGAACGCCGTGTAGTCGAGCGAGGCGGTGGAGGGCGTTTTCGACTGGGCGGTCGCGGTGTTGCTCTGCATCGCCGCCGATGTCGAATTGGTCGTCGAAGGGACTTGCATCAGTTGACCTCGTATTGCTTGTCTGTGCGATCGAGCTCCGCGCGCGCCTTCTGACCGAGGATCGCGTCCTCGATCGGGAAGAGGGTACGAAGCAGCTTGAGCGCATCGAAGAAACGCCCGCGGTCGAAGAAGTCACGAACGTCGGCGAGATTCTGGCGGATGGCCGGATTGTCGAACGACAGCGAGAGAGATTCGAACGTGTCGGAGAACATCCGGTGCGCCACGGCGCTGTTGGCCGGGTCTATCAGAACCGTCTGGATGACGAAGTAGAGCTGACGCAGCGGGGTGCGCGTGTCGTCGGCCTGGAGGACGTGGTGCTCAAGCAGGAAGGTGACGTCGTTGAGAAACTCGATCGACACCTTGCGGTCGACCTTGAGCACCGCGCCATTGACGTAGATGCGCTCGCCCGGCTTTAGAGATATCTGCAGCTTTTTCATTGCAGACCTTCGTAGAGCGCGGTCGTGACCTCGATCAGAGGCTTGAAGTCGGACGAGGTGCCGAGGCGAATGTTCTCGGACTCGCGAATGACCCAAAGCCCGATGGAGATGATCTCGGCGCGCAGCTCCTTGGGCAGAGCGTTGTCGGGGCTGGCGAGATCCTCGAGCAGCGTCGCCCACATGCGGCGGCAGAAGCTGAGCGCCTCCGTCGCCTCGGCCGAGCCGGTGCCCTTCGCGTCGGCTGCCCTGAACAGATCCAGACACCGTTCGAACACCTGACGTTCGCGCTCGCGAGCGACCTTCGGGCTGTTCTCGAGCACGTCGGCATATGGAAATTGATACATTTTATATTCTCGGCTGCGATTGGGTTGCGCGTCGTGTTGTGGCGTCAGAGATAGTTGAGAATGCTGAGACTCATGATGCGCGACGTGAGCGCGTACGATGTTTCCATCTGCGTGAGCAGCTGACTTACCCGCGTTGCGGCTTCGTTGGGGTCGACCCCTTCGAGCGTCGTCACGTGGGTTTCCAGAATGTCGATCTGAACGGACATGCGATCGCTCGCGTCCTTCACCCGCTGCTCGGAAATGCCGAGTATCGACTGCACATCGCCGAGCTGCTGGATCGCCTCGTTCACGACGCGGGTAGCCTGGTCGACAACGACCTCGTAGGCCGGCTGGCCGAGCGCTGCGGTTCCGAGGTCGGCGACCATCGTGTAGGCCATCGCCAGCTTGCGGAAGGCGGACTCGTTGGCATTCGTCGACGTCTCGATCAGCTCGCTCGTCGAGATGCGGCTGCGCATGTTCTGCGTCGAAGCTGAGGACCAATCGTTGCCCCAGGCCGGATCGGCGAAGAGATCAGCGAATGTGGTGTCGAGGAACGACTGCATGTCGGTCGCGCTGATATTGACGACGTTCGGGTCCGACTGGGTCATTCCGAACTCGGCGAAGAAGGCGTCGGCCACGGCCTGGCGATTGGCCGGCGTCGGCGTGTCGAAATAATCGGCAAGCGGCTTCACGTCGGAATTCACTCCGGCGAAGAGATAGCCGCTGCCGAACGACCTGTTCATCTGATCTAGGAAGCCGTCGAGCCGGCTCTTGGCATCGGTCTGGGCGCCGATGGCATTGGTGCCACCGATGCGGTAGCCGAGCAGCTGCTTGGAGAAGTCCTGCGCGTTCTCGACCAGATTGTCGATGGTCGACTGCGTGGTCTTGATGCGCGTGGCAACGAGCGAGTTGGTCTCGATCATGGTGGTCAGGCGCGCGTGCTCCTGACGCAAGGAGATGGCATCGCCGGTGCGGTAGCCGAGAGTTCTGCCCACGTCGGCATAGCGGCCGGTATCCATTTCCTTCAGCGAGTCGGCGAGCTCCTGCTGCACCTTCGCCAGCGAGTGACGGGTGGAGGCCGAGAGCGAACTGGTCGAGATGAATGAAGTTTTCATGACCTCACCGTATCGATGTCAGGAGTGAGTCGAGCATCGAATCGATCGTCGAAATCAATTTGCTGGATGCCTGGTAGGTTCTCTCGAGCTGAAGCATCAGCGTCATCTCCTCATCGAGGTTGACGCCTGTAACCTTGGAATGCGCATCGGACGACCGAACGAGAAGGGTCTCGCCGTAGTCGGCGTCGTTGCTGGCGGAGCTGCGGGATTCCTCGAGCCAACCCGCAGAAGCCGCGGCGAAGCTCTTGAGGTTCGTCGTCGTGGACAGCTTGGCTGCGGGGTCGAAGGCCTGCGCGCCGTTGAGCTTGTCGACCAACTGGTCGATGCGGTTTGTGAAACCGGCGTCGCCCCCGGCGTTGTAGACATAGGCTGCGCCGCCCATGCCACCGTCACGCAAGCGCTTGGCATCGCCGCCCTGGTCGGGGTCGACAGCCGCGTTGAGCTTGATGGATGCGGCGAGACCGGGCGACAGTGTAGCGCCGGGAAGCGCGGGACCGCCGCTCCAAGTGAAGAGGCCGGCGACGTCGGGCAGCACCGGGACGACGCTCTGGTCGCTTTCGGCGAATGCCGTGATGAGGCCGCGGGCGACCTCGTCGAGCTGATTCTGATAGGTTACGGCGATGTCGTCGCGGACCTTGGCGAGGCCGTTGATGCGTCCGGAGTCGACACCCATGGTGGTGGCGCTGCCGGTGATCGGCACGCCGTCGGCGTAGACTGCGTTGCCGACCGTCCCGGCCGAGAAAGTCGACGTGCGCTGGAAGCTGATCGATCGCGCGGTCCCGTCGAACAGCGTCACACCACTATCGGTGTAGATCGCCATGTCGTTGTTGGCGCGCGTGTATGTCTTGATGCCGATCTCCTCGGAGATCTGCTTCAAGAGCTGATCGCGCTGATCCAGGTGATCGGTAACGTCCGCACCGACCCGCGTACCCTTGATGATCTCGGCGTTGACCTCGCCATAGCGCGTCAGCAGGGAGTTGAGTGTGCCGACTGCACCGGCGAGATCGGCATCGGCCTGGCTGCGGACCGTCTGAACGACCTTGGTCGCGTTATTCAGCGACGTCACGACATCGCGTGCCGCCGCCACGGCGGCCTGGCCGGCGGAGAGACTGTCGGGGGCGCCGGAGTAGCGTTGAAGCGCGTCGTTCAGCTTCTGCAGCAGTGCTGCCGGCGATGAGTCGAGTTCGGTGTCGTTGACGGTCTGCTCCAGCTGCCCGAGGGAATCAGCGATGACGCGATAGCCCGAGGCGCTGGATGTAGATTGGAGAACATTGTTGAAGAGCGCGACGTTCGCGACCCGGGTCACGGAGGCTTGGCGCACTCCGAAACCCGGGACCGTGATGACTTCCGCGTTCTTGCGCGACGCCGAACTGTCTCCCGCGCGAGCAATATTGCGCGAGAGGACCGACGTTTGATCCGCCGTCGTGGCCAGGGACGATACTGCTGCGTTGAGACTGGCCGAAAGCGACATTGCGAATTCCCGAGCCTAACTGTTTGCCTTAGCGCTTGAGGTTGACCAGGACTTCCATCAACTCGGCGCCGGTCTGGAACACCTTCGAGTTGGCGGTGTAGTTGCGTTCGGCCTCGATCATGGTCGTAAGCTCGGATGCGAGGTCGACGGTCGACTGCTCGAGGGCGCCGGACACCATCGTCCCAAAGCCGCTTTCACCGGGGAAACCGAGCTGGACTTCGCCAGAGTCGGCGGTCGTCACGAAGACGTTGCCGGCCATCGGCTGCAAGTTGTCGGGACTCGCGACGCCGGCGAGCGGGATCTTGTAGGTCGGGATGCGGGTGCCGCTCTCGAAGACGGTGAAGAGCGTTCCGTCGTCGGAGATTTCGATGCGATCAACCGGGCTTGGCGCATTGCCGTTCACGACGGTGGCGTCGAGGAGCGTGTAGTCGGCTCCGAGCTGGGTGCTGCCGGTCATATCGATGGTGAGCGTTTCGCCGTTCGGAATCGGCACGCCGATCGAAGTGGGGCTTGCGCCCGTGAGCTTGCCGGTCGTGTTGTCGAAGTTCAGCGTCTCCGTCGACAACGCGCCACCGGCGTACGGGAAGCCGCCGCCCGCTGCTGCGTTGGCCTTATTGAAGACAGACACTTCCCAGTTACCGCCGCCGAGGTTGGTCGAGTAGACGTCGAGCGTAATCTTGTTGCCAAGATTGTCGTAGGCGTCGAGCGACGTCTTCGCGGTGTACTGGGCGCTGGCGGCGTTCGCGGACGGCAGATTGGCCGCAATCACCGGCGTGGAGTTGAAGGGCATGTTGACCTGGAACTTGGCCGAGGTCGACGGCGTCGCCTGAAGCGATACCGAGCCGATGTTCACGACTTCTAGACCGCCGGTGCCGTTGGCGATCACCGACGGACTGCCGTTGGCGAGGCTGTAGCCCATCAGTTTGTAGCCGGCAGCGTTCACGAGATCGCCGTTGCCATCGGGCACGAACGAGCCGGCGCGGGTGAGATAGGTCTGGCCGTTTTCCGCCGAGACCACGAAGAAGCCCTGGCCCTTGATGGCGAGATCGGTCGCGGAGGTCGTGAAGTTAAAGGCGCCCTGCTCGCTGATGGCATAGCGTGTCTTCGACTCGACGCTGCCCGAAACGTATTCGGTTCCGCCCGTGTCGAGCACGAGGGACGAGAACTCCATCGAGGCACGCTTGTAGCCGGTGGTGCTCGAGTTCGCGATGTTATCGGAAACAGCGCCGAGGCGGTTGGCTTGCGCAGCCATACCGGACGCACTCGTTCGCATCGTACTATAGAGACCCATCAGCCCTGCTCCTCGCCAAATGCAACAACCCGGTTGCATTCCAACATTTTCGGCTTGTGCGAAGCTGAATTAGTCTGACCTCGTTCGAAGATCAGGCGTCGATCAGCCGATAGCCGAGATAGCGTTGCGAATCGATCGGGTCGTGCCCCAGGCGGTGGCGCAGCCGTTTGCGCAGCTTCGAGATGTGGCTTTCGATGACGTTCTCGTCGATCTCTTCGGAGAAGAGGCCGTAGACGAAATTGAAGATCTGGGTCTTCGTTACCCGACGGCCCTTGTTGCTCACGAGATACTCGAGGATGCGTCGCTCGCGCCGGGGCAGGTGCAGCTGCTCGCCGCTGACTTCCGGGTCGCGGCCGTCGCCAAAGACGCGGATGTCACCGCTCACGACGCCGTCAGCCTCGACCGTGGCGCGCCGCTTGATGGCTTTGATGCGGGCAAGGATCTCGTGGATGTGAGTCAAGTTGCCGATGACGTCGTCGACGCCGGAGGCGAAGAGATCGAGCGTCTCCTGCAGCGACCGGCCGCCGTTGAGGGCGAGCACAGGTGCGCGCGAGCGCTGCTTGATCATCTTCGGAAAGATGCGGCGGTCATTGCACTCGCCGAGCACAAAGGCCTCGACGGCCGCCAATTCGGGCTCGGGAGCCGAGCTTACCCAGTCGCGGAAATCGCAGGCAGCGAGGCCTTCAGTGGAGATTCCCTCGCGCCCAAATCCAAGTGCATCCACGCCCGTCAACGCCTTACGATCATCGACAATTATGATCATCGCAGCCCCCGAATCGCTTGATGATCAGAATGTCATTCTACAGGTTATGCACAATAACCTACTTAGGTGATCCGTAGTCCTTTAACTCATTGGTCAATGTCGTGGTGCGCCTTTGCATCGATTTGTTGCGTAGGCGACTCTAACGCGGATTGTGACTCGTAGCAGCGCAAGCTTGGCGCAGGCTGACCACTTTACAACCGGTCCCGGTTTCAAGATCGGGATCGTCGGATGGCGCCAAGCAGAACACGTCTCGTGCTTGCAGCCGCGGCTGCAGTTGTCGCCGTCGCCGTTTCGATGATGGCCGGCGGCGGGATCGCCACCGCAGTGCTGTGCGCATTCGCGCTGATGATCGGCGGGCCGATCGCAATCCTCGCCTGGCTCGGGTCGCTGACGGATCGCGATGCGAAGCGTGAGGCGCAGGCGCGCAAGTTCAAACTCGAAAAGGCCGACGCTGCTTTGTGGCAGCGGACGCTCGAAGAGCTGGAGCCGGCATGGCCGGAGATCGCGCAAGCGCGACGCGCAGCAACGCTGCAAATCACTCCGCGCAAGCCTGATGCCATCTCTCTCGTCTCCCGCGCGAGCCCTGCGGTTGCAGGTGCATTAACGCGCGCAATGAGCGAAGGCCGTCGTTTCGCACGGCCCGTTTTGGGACTGTCGGTCGCGATCCTTATTACGTTCGGATTCTCGGCGTGCGGCGTGCCGCCCGAGGCATGGGCGGCGGTGCGGCCGGGCATGGGAACCGCCGAACTCGTCTCAATCGCGGGCGGCCCGGACTACGTGCGGTCGAACGGGCAGAACGAGGTCTGGCAGTATTGCCGGGACTTCTACGGGCGCGATGAAGGCCGGTTTGCCCGCTATTACACGACCGTTCTGGTCAGTAACCAAACGGTGCAGGACGTGCGGCCCTATCCGGTCGTTTCGGACGCCGGCTGCCAGGAGTTCTATCGCGCCAACTTCTAGAGAGGCGCTGATTGAGAACCGGCCCGGGACTGCCTATCTCAAATCTGGCACGCTGATTGCTGAGGGAAGGGGTGTAAAAGTTGGCGTAAAAGGAGCTCGGCTCCCATGATGACCTGGCGTAACCGCTCGATCGACACACTCTCGGCCACGGAGCTGCGCCTCGCGCTAGACGACGCGATCAACGAGATCGCATGGTCGCGCTCGACACCGGATTCTTCTTCATTCTTTTCAGCGCTGTTGCTCGGTTTTGCGGCCGGCGCTCTCGTGGCCGCCTCGGCTGTCGCCCTGTTCTCGATCTTCGTCTGAAGCACCCATCCATAATTGAACAGCGCGACAGCCCAGCGCATTGACGCCAAGTCCGCGTACAATGGCGGACAGTGATTCGCGTCTTGGCTCAATCCGTCACGAGAGGTGCGCACATGAGCGCTCTAGGCACGTTCCTCCTGCTGGTTGTTTTCGGCGCTGCGGTCGGCTTCGCAATGCTGCGGTACGGACATACCTGGGTCGGCCGGCAAGTTTCCGGCGTCACCGGAGGCGGCGACGTCACCTATGCACTCGTCGGCATCGCCGGCTCGTTCATGGGCTACCACATCGCCGGTATCCTCGGGATCGGCTCCGAGTTGCTGGCCTATATCCTCGCGATCGCCGGCGCGGCGGGCACAGTCTATCTGTGGCGCCGAACCTAGGCGCTCTTCGGTTCGCGCTTAAACGAGAACAGCGACCGCTTCTCGGCCGAGGCCTTCGCCTCGGCCTCCTCCTGGGCTTTGAGGGTGCCGTCATCGGCGAGCACCATGAGGATGGGCGTCAGGCCCTCGACGTTCTCGAGCGGGAAGATCTCGACGTCGCGGCGTGCCTTCTCGCTCCATCCTGCGATGGTGAGGGCGCGTTCAGCTTTAGAGAATAGGCCGTGATTGCGCAGCGGTTGCGCCTTCTCGAACGCTGTATCCTCTTCCGTCATATCCTCCGGCTTCTTGCCGATCCTCTTCAGCCAGGCTTTGCGGACGTCGGTGAGGTCCGTCATGGACGCCTCACTCTCTTCGGCCTTCAGCTGCGTCAGTTCGTTCTTCCAGCGGACCTTCCACCAGCGCGCAGCCTTGGGCCAGCGCACGAGATCCATATCGTCGAGGACGCCTGCCAGCTGGTTCATCGCCAGCGCCTTGGCGCATTCTTCCTCGTTGTTCGGATCGCAGCTGTAGAGGTTCGGAATGACGAGATAAGAGCCGCCGCGGTGATAGATGAAGTGACGGCGCACCCACTCAATGTCGGCGCCGGGCGCGCGCTGGATAGCGGTGTTGATTGCGCCGCGGATCTGACGAACGACCGCCGATGACGGCCGCTTGCTCTCGGGCGGCGGCGGGTTAAGGATCGCGAGCGCCAGCAGGCCAAGGTCGATGCCGATGGTGGCGAGCAGCGCAATCATATCGCGGCCGGTGATCGGCTCGCCAGTTTTGGTGGCGCCGTCAGGGTGCGCGCCGGCCATCCAGCCGATG
>CALRVN010000161.1:0-8652 GCA_943371625.1 Hyphomicrobium sp. CS1GBMeth3 | reverse complement strand
CGCAGTTGTTGATCCCGCAGCGCTGGCAATTGTGCAGCAGCAGAGTACCGGAGGGCGCAATGCCCCGCGTGTTCCTTGTCTTCCTCTTACTGATTAGCACTCTGCCCGCGAGCGCTCGTCCTCGACTTGATGAGCTAGGCTGGACCGGGTTCCGAAACGAGCGCTTTGGTTTGGCTCTGCGATATCCAGCCGAAGTCTTTGTAGCCCAACGCAGTTCCGAAGCGGGAGACGGTGATCTGTTTGAAACGCCCGACCGGAAGGGGCGACTTCTAGTGGGCGCTTTCGAGAACACTGACGACTTCACACCGAAAACGTACCAGACCTTCGTCAGGCGACAGTCTTACCCTGGGCTGCGCGTTGACTACGCCCCGGTGGGTCAGAGCTGGGCCGTGCTGTCCGGCACCATTGGGCAGACGATGGTCTACGAGAAGATCATGGTTAGCTGCGGCGGCAACGTGATCAACAGCTTCGCCCTGACCTACCCCATCGTCGACCGCGAGTTCTACGATCCTATCGTCGAGGCGATAGAAGATACTTTTCGGCCGGGCATTAGGGGATGTGCAGAGCATGCCGCAAGAGACTGAGTTTCAATGGCGCCCCCGATCTTCCCCGCGCAGCAAACTTGCGGCGGGGGTCATCGTCGGCGTTATCGGCTTAGTGACCGGCTTCCTGTTTGTTGAGGCGGGTCGCCATACCGGGGCGGACGACCCGACAGCTGGTGTATCAGTGGCCGCGGTCAGTCCGCCGGCTCCGGTCGCATTTGAGGAGCCTAGCAGTGTGGCGGAAGCGGCCCCTCAAGTTCATATATTGAATCCGTCTAATGGTCGGTCAGCTGAGCTAACGCGCGATGAACCGAGCGCCGATGCGATCGAAGCGCCCGTTGCGGACCCGAGGTCGATTGAGCGAGCGTCGACCGAGCCGAAAGACACCGCCGCTAATTATGCGAGGCTACGGCAAGCTTTGCTTCGGAATATCCGGTAGCCCCTTCGTGCGCTGCCTTGTAGCCGCAGAGGCATTTGTTGCAATGCGATTGCCGGCCGTAAGGGTGGTCACTTCAACGAGCTTTGTTCACTGGATTTATCCGTCCACGCCGGATATGCCGAAGTCATGACCGGCGATGCGTTTCCGCCCGAAGTGATGGATCTGATGGCTGCGGCTTTCGATGCCGCCTACGACAGCCATTGGCAGCAGCCGAGCCAGGCGGCCCAGGTACAGATCGCCTCTCGCATCATGGCGGCAGTGCGTGTGGGCGAACGTGATCCTTCGAGGCTAACGGCCATTGCTCTAGGTGAAGCCGCTTTGCCTCACGGATCCGATACTGTCGGTCCCCCCGCCCCTACTGACCGACCTGCCAACGCCGACTTGAGCGCGCCCTCAAGCAGCTGCGCGATGGAAGCGGTATGCCCAACGATACACGGTCAGGATCCGGGGTGAGTCTTTGCAGCCACACGCGGGCCGAAGACTACATGAGCGCCGGAACCGATCCGATGCAGCCGGATTCACCGAAATAGCGGGGGCTGCAGCGGAGCGGGACGGATGTCCTTCGAACTCATCATGGACGAGCAAGACCGGGGAATCATTTTGGAGGCGATCGAACTGGTGCTGGTTCTGGCCGCCGAGGCCGGTCGAGAGGTGACGGTCGGCGAGGTCACGACTGGCCTCTTCAACGAGTACGTCTGCGGTGAGCGCGACCCGGCGAAGATGGCGGAAGCGGTGATCAACGCGCCAAAGCGCGTGTTGCACTGACGCCGTAAAAAGACCCGGCAGCGTTGTTGTAACGCGCCGGGCCTCCCTGAGTGGTGCCTTTGGCAGCAGCACCTTCGCCGCCCCCAAGAGAGGAAAGGGCGGCGGTGGCAGGGAAGCTGATTCGCGGGTGACGGTCAGCCTTAAAATTCAGCACCCTGAACGTATCGGTAGGGTCAGCGTGCCGCGCTCGCGATCGCATCATCTCGGTCCGTCAGCTCAGCGAGCGCGTCGTGCTCACGAGCGGCCTTAATCCCGCGGAACATCGTTCTCCGGGAGACGCCCAGTACCCGGGCGGCCTCGTCTCCGTTCAGTCCATCGCGTTCCATTAGCGCCGTCGCTCGCGGCGCCATGTCGGGGCGCCATTTAGTTGGCGGACCAAGTCGCTTGCCCGCCTTCCGCGCTGACGCCAACCCGGCGCGTGTGCGATCGAGGATCAAGTCGCGCTCGAACTGAGCAACCGCCCCAAGAACGTGGAGTATGAGCTTGCCCGTCGAGCCCTGAGTGCTCAATCCATCGTCTACGGTGCGGAAGTGAATGCCTCGCTCCTCCAGATCGGCCAGCAACTTGGTCACGTGAACAAGACTGCGGCCGATGCGGTCGAGCTTGTAGCAGGCCAGCGTGTCTCCTCGATCCAAACTCGCGATAGCCTTCGCAAGCATCGGCCGATCGTGACGCGTACCACTCGCCGTCTCGATGTAGATGTCGGCGGTTGGCACGCCAATGCGCTTCGCTGCATCAACCTGCAGGTCGAGCTTCTGATCACGGGTACTTACGCGCGCGTAGAAGATCGTCTTCGGCATCTTGAGCCCCTCCCTCGTGGCACTGACTAATGGCACGCTGAAACACCGGCTTATGGCACCGCCAATGGCACGGTGCCGCAGACGGTCGTTTATGGCACCGCCTACGGCACGTTGAGTTCATCGGATCCTCGGTCATCGACGACGAGGAGGGGCGCTTCTGATGCTCGAAACTATCTGCATGATATCGAACAGACCCTGTATGCCGGGCGTGTCGCCTGTCATGTCGAACACAGAGGGATGCACCGTCTTGCCGGCCGCGATGGCCATGCCGTACAGGCGCAGATGGAGGCCAGGCGGAATGAAGCCTTTGCGCGCCCAATCCAAGACGTGCTCGGCGCGGTTCCCGTGATCCTTTGTGGGTATCCGCTTGCCGAGTTCGTCGGCGCCGCCGAGCGCTTCAATGAGGCCGAAGATCGTCATCACCTCCGAGGCGCAGTTCTCCTCAAAGGAAGCGAACGGCTGCATGATGGGCGGGACGCGTTCGGGCTCCTGCTTAGGCGTCGCTCGACGAGGGAGGGCTGCGCGTTTCTTGACCGTCGGTGCGGTGGCCGTTCGGGTAGACGGCTTTCTGCTGACTTTAGCCATTGGCGCCACCCTGGCGTGCGAGGGCGAACACGGCTGCCGCGAGCTGCGCGCCCGCTGTGTCGGACGGTCCATTGAAGCGTTGCTTGCCGGGAGCGCCGATTAAAGCAGCCTCAGGATGCTCCCAGGCTTCGGGGGACAGCCCATTGTCGGACCAAAAAAGCACGAGCGAAGCGCGAGCTATCAAGTCGGTAAGACGGCATACCGGTTTGGCGTGAATGGCGTTTGCCAGCTGATCCACCCGCCGAGACAGGTCGGCGATAAGCATGTCTCCGGCAACGGCGCTCAGCGGGTTGCATCTATCATCGACCGAGGCGCGGCTTTCGCTGACTTGGTGCAGCTCGGCCGCGAGGCGGCGCAGCTGCCAATACTCGGGAGAGTGGAAGCCATCCGGCAGCGCGTTCTGTGGCGCCGCGGGCGTGGTATAGATTCGGCCAGTCTCAGGCATGGGTCACTCCATGGTTGGGATCAGGCCCTTGCAGGTGCTCGTAACACCGGCAGGGGCCGCTTGCGTATGATCGACAATGTCACTATAGTGTCTAGACACGATTCGTGTCAACACATTGTCTGGACAAAATGGTACAGAGAAAGAAGACCGGTCAGATAAACGTCTATGTCGATGAGGCACTAAAGGCCGCAGCGGAGCAGACGGCCAAGGCTGACAATCGCTCGCTCACATCGCTCATCGAAAAGCTGCTCACAGACGCCGCGTCCGCGGCGGGGTATTGGCCGGCAAAAGGCAGATCCAGGGGCAAGTAAGCTCTCACTGGCTCGAAGGTCGCGGCGCGCTTTCCACAGCAAATCTGGGCGCGCTAGTAGCGGGGATCCTGCTACTGAGCGTATGCCTACGATATGCAGCTACATCCAAAACTCGCGCATCTTTCCGAAGTGCAAATCGAAGAACTGGTTCGTCGCTACTACGCCGAGGATACTGGGCCTCTGCTCGCTGAGTTCTCGATCAAGGTGAAGCCAGGAAAATTCGTCAGCATTCTCCCTCCAATCAATATCGACGCTTCGTGCCCCCACTGCGAGGAGGGTCTCATTCAGCGTCGCATTTCGCGATCAGACGCGAGACTTGGCCGGCAACCTCCACCGCCAGAGTGCTCAAGCTGTGGCCACCAACTCGCACCCTCAGGGGCTCGGTGCTTGTGTAAATACTGCGAGGCGGAAACGCGGTTGCGCGCGGGTGCAATAGAAGCATCTCGGCGAGCGCGCATCGCGCACGAGCACCAAATCGACATTGATCCGGATTTTTCTGTCGCCGACGCGGTGCGATTCCTGAGCATAGGTGATGCGACGGCGCTTCTCGGCCTTTACCGTTACGGATCCAACGACGCCGGCTTAGTCACTCCTGCAACATGCGACAAGAGCCGCCCATTTGCTCCTACCCCGGAGCTTCACGACCAAATCGTTACGCGCCTCTGGCAGGCCGAGCTAATCGCCGTCGATCCGTCATCACCTGTTGCTGGTTTTGACTTCGGTCAAGACAACGCCATTACGGGTATCTATCTGCATCGCGTACACTGGCGACTTCTGCCGGGCTCCACCACCGGTCAACTGTGTCAGGTGATGTCACTACTGGAAGACTGGGCGCATGCCGGCTATTGGAAAATACCGGAAGAGAATGCAGTGGCAGCGGTCGCTTACTGGAATGAGACGGCGCTCCACGAGTGTCTGCAATTTTTCGCCTACCAGGGCTCCTGCCATCGGCTGCCGACGCCTGAGGGCGATAAAACCAAGCTCATGATTCGCACGCTGCTGCAGGACTTTTCTGTCAGCCAGATTTACGGCTTCATATGGGGCGCCGCGAGGGATGCAGCTGCGTACTACCAACGCGGTGAAGTAAGCAAATCACAGGCCGGAAACAGCATGGTCAGCAGCTGCCGGAGCCGAGCGGACCGCCATCGGATCGAAGGATGGGACGCAAAGCGCTTCCGTCGCAATTTTGACCTTCCCCGCTCGGAAATCAGCATGGTCCTGCATGACACCATCCTTGGTATCGGCGAAGACGGATTTAATAAGACGCCAAGCGCCGAATTGTTTTCGAAGGGCGATGGAATAAAGGTGCTGGACCAGGTCGTCTCTTAGGCGTGCAGACCGCGAAGGCACGGAGATCCATTTGGCCGCACGACGGGAGCACGCCCGCGGGGAAGGACCGATGTTGAGATCCAGCCCGCGACGCGAACAGCTTCTTTGACAACACGGCCACCGAGCGCAGGAGGAACTGGGCGCCTCGCCCAGGGTTGATGTCTCCAACAAGGAGACAAGCCATGAGCGACTTACTCGACCGCATCCCGGCCCCCATCCGTTCGCTGTGGAACGCTGAAATCGAACTTCGGCGTGGAATCTGGGCTTCCCTACTGAAGCGCGACCAGCCCAATCCCCACTACGCTGAGGCGCGTCGGCACTTCGACGAGGCCGTTAACAACATCAACACTCCGGCAAAGCAGGCGAAGTGGGGCGGCGAGGAGCACACCGCCGACACTGTGGAGCAGCGTCGCGCCGAAGCCCAGATGGAGAGGCGTAACGACCAGACGGACGGCCCGCGTCCGTGAGCCATTGAATCTCGGGAGGGCTTACCATCTATGGCCTCCGAGCGAGCCTATCCCACCGATGGCCACTCGCGACGCGGGTGATGTCCCCCGTCCCCGCGTCCGACCCGCCCACAGGGTCAGCCCCGGCGTACACCGTGCGCCGGGGCTTTTGTTTTTAAGCTGCTCAGGCGAAATTGGGCGGTGACAACATTCTTCCGTTGTCACCCACCTTTGGCCCATGCCGGAGCTGCATCTTCGGTTGGGCCAAGGTGGGTTCTAACCCCCGCGCATGACCCTCGCCTGCTGTGAGCTTGGGCGACAAAAAAGCCGCCTCCTTGCGGTGACGGCTTTCCTCGGCGGTTTGTGTTCAATCGGACCAAAAAAGAAGCCCCAGCGAGCTGAGGCTTCTTCTTGATCAATGCCTATGGCGACGTTGCGCGCGATAATAGTGGCGGCCGTTGTGCTGACGCTCGCAAAAATTGCTGCGCGTCCCACTCAAACAGCCCCAACGATCGAGCAGCTCTGCGTCCCGCTCGTTGGTCGGGCCACCGGCCCGCGCATTCGCGCGCGCTGATTCTACCTCTCCACGAAAATCTGCGGACGCGGTTGTCGACCCAACTGCCAGCGCAACTGCTGCAACGGCCATTATTCTAGACATAATCATCTGAACTCCTGTGCTCTACGAAGCAGCTACTTCGTCCCTGGCGCGTCTTTCATCGCTTTGTCGGAAAGGCTGCTGTCCATCGGCTTGGCAGTTGGAGCTGCAGTGCCGCCGCCAGTCGTAGTCCCCGGCAGATCCTTCATTGCCTTCGTTGCGAGGCTGCTGTCGCCGGGCTTCGCTTTCGGCATGTCGGTGCCGCCGCCGGTTGTGCCCGGCTGGTCATCCATTGCTTTTGTGGACAGGCTGCTATCGTCCTTGGACGACGGTGCCTGTGCGAACGCAACCGTTGCAGTGGTCGCAAGGGCAGCAGCGACCATTATCGACTTCATCATCTTGAGCTTCTCCGTTGCATCCCCTTGGTGAGGATACGCGTGGGGTCAGCCTTTAGTTACGAGCGCATTCCGCGCACAGGGCTGCTCGCAGCTGTTGAACATCGGCCCGACGCCTCGGAGGGTTTCTGCCGCGTATCGCGCGCTATGCCGCGGGCCATGCACCTCGCGACTAACCGAGGTTAGTGCGCCACCCTTCGGCACGGCTAAATTCCAACTATGCGCCGCGCGAGTTCCACGCTTCCAGCCTCAAGGATCACTTCACCTTGTTGCGGCGTTGATATTGGGGGCAGCGCGAGACAGGCTGTCGCCGATGCGGAGACAGGATCATTTTCGCCCGGTGCGGTCCATCGAGCGGGCCTGAAACCGCCACCTAGGGAACTCAGATGCCGCCCGTCCAGTGCAGTGTCAGCCAAGCTACGATCGGTACGATCCAGCGCATGGCGCTCAGGATTGTTGGTGTCCCGACGGAGGGGCGCGAAGAAGCCTATGAGGAAGCACGTAAACACTACTTGGATGCCGCGGCCGAGATCGAGCCGCTGAACGAATTCACCCGCGGCTGGGTGGAAACAACCGTGACGGCTATTCGTCAGCTGGTTGCCGACTTTGACGCGCTTGGTGTTGGACACGCATAGCATCCACTGTGGGCGCGATTCTCAACAGTGCGCTCGTCGTGAGCATTGCTCAGTTTGGCTTTTTGCGAGGGAGAGTTGGCGGTGTCGGACCGTCTATTGACCGCCTTGCCAATCAGTATCTTCGTCGTGCTCGCCCTGCTGTACTTAAGCGGCGTGGCGCGTGCCTACCTCGCGGCTGGCGAGAGATGGAAGACTATGGATCGCGACGTGAAGATGGTCTTCCTCCTCGTCGTTCCGCTGTTCCGCGCGGGTGTGGCGGTGTTGATGGTGGCGGATTGGATCTTTTACCGGCCAACCGTGAAGTTCACGTCCGATCGGAGACCCCCGCTGGCCGAGCGTCTTGGGTCTTAACTGCTGCCGCAAGCAACGTTCGTCACTGCCGTCAAATAGCGGCCTTGAGGTCTTGCGGCGTCTTAAAGTTCTTAGCCGCGCCACGCGTGGCGTTGAGCCCCTTCGGAAAGCCGCTGCGACCTGGATAGAGCCTCGGCTGGTCGGGTCGCGCGCGTTCCGCTGACACTGTACGCGCTGCGACAACGTCGAGCACCGTCACTCCACCGACCGCGGCTATCGCCAACAACACGTTCCCCCGTTGCCTCGGAGGCGCGTCGAGCGCGGTGGCGAGGGTCACCAGATCTAACACGTCACCCACAACTCTGCTCCACAATCCAAACGTCTTTTCGGTCGACAGCGTGGCCATGCCCGCGCCGATCTCCCGAACGCCGAACAGCCGGATCAATGTCTCGCCACCTTCGAGCCCTAAGGCCTGCGCCATCTTGCGGGCACCGAAAAGCTCCGTCAGGCCAAGAGCAATGCTGAACCATCCCAGACCTCGGGCGAGGTTATCTGCAGGTGTAAGTGAGCTGTGTCCGGATTGCACGAGCTGAGGGTCGCCCTTCGAACGCAATGAATTGGCGATATAGTTCATTGGACACCTAGCTATGGTTTGAGGACGACCTTGATGCAGCTGTCCCGCTTGTCGCGAAACACCTTGTACATTTCCGGTCCTTGTTCGAGCGGCACGGTATGGGTGATGACAAAGGACGGATCGATCTCCTCTTCCTCGATGCGGCGAAGAAGATCGTCGGTCCAGCGATTGACGTGCGTCTGCCCCATGCGGAAGGTGAGGCCCTTGTTCATGGCAATTCCCATCGGAAACTTGTCGATGAGGCCGCTGTAGACGCCGGGGACAGAGATCACCCCGTTGGGTCGGCAGACATAGATCATCTCGCGCAGAACATGCGGGCGGTCTGTTTCCAGCATCATCATCTGCTTGGCGCGATCGTAGATAGTGTCCGGTTGAGATAGTGAGACGTGGGCCTCAAGGCCCGTGGCGTCGATGTATTTATCGGGGCCCTTTCCATCGGT
>CALRVN010000160.1:0-8658 GCA_943371625.1 Hyphomicrobium sp. CS1GBMeth3 | reverse complement strand
CACCTTGGCCAGGTAGATGTTGCCGCGCAGGAGTTTGCGGGCGGCCGATTCGAAGTCGAATTCTTCTACGCGGCCGTTGCGGAGCACCACGACCCGGGTCTCTTCCGGGTGGGTGGCATCGATAAGCATCTTATTGTTGTTGGACATTTATTCCGTTCCTCGGCGCGCCCGCCGGGCAGCCTGCCGCTCCGCTCCGCCGCTCTAATCAGAACGGGGACGGGCACGAACAAGCGCGGCGCTCTGGCGCGCATCATTGTTTGAGTTGGTTGAGTAGGAGTGGGCGAAGATGGTGCGCGGCACAGCCTTCCGCCGCCGGTTGAAGCCGGACGTGCGTTGAGGCGCGGGCAAATGCGCGCCGAGGCTTGCGAATGACTGGTGCCGAAGTTTGGCATTCCAAGGTCTTTCAATGGCTTGAAGACAGACGCGAGGGGGGTCGCGCTACCTTCGGATTGCCCCATCTCGGCGGGGCGCCGGGCGGAAACTTCGCCAGCTCCGTTCGCCTTCCTTTCTCGGGCAAATGTCGCAGCGTTGAACTGCTGATGGTCACAGTATCGAGCGGTTAGCATCGCGCCGGCGCAAGCTTGACCCTCAGGCTTGGCTCCGCCGTTACAGTTCAAGCGGAGCGAACGCTTGCGGGCGCAGGGCGAACTACTCGATCGTCGGTCTGCAGCGGGGCCATCTCTCGCAGGGGAGGCAGACCGGCGCGAACGTGGCTGGCGGTTGCCCGTCCAACTCGTTCTTGCGGCGCACAAATGCCCAGCAAGAGGGCCGCTGCATCAACGAAATAGAAAGTACGGGTTCGCCGGTAAGCTTGCAAGCGTGTTATAAAGCACGGCAAGCGAGCCGTCCGGCCAACACTTTGCAATTTGAGGGAAAATCGGAAAAGGTTTAGTTAAAAAGGCGGCGGGGGCCGTCTTTTAGGGGGATTTCGGCGGGGGATGCGAGAGCATCTGCAACATAAGGCGGTTTTGGGGTGCGCGCTTGTCCGCGCGCTGGCCGCTGGATTTGTCGCGGTTGCCGGCCTGGTGGCGGCCGCGGTGGGTGCTCAAGGCGAGCCCACGAGCGTTCATCGCAAGAGCGCGGCGGTCGAGGCGGTACGTGCCGAAATCAAAACCGCCGAGGGGGCGACGACGTTCGTGCTGGGCCTGTCGTCGGGTGTGCGTGCCGAGATATTCACGCTGGCGGCGCCGTTTCGCGTGGTCATCGACCTTCCCGATGTCGCCTTCCAGCTTTCCGAAGGCGCCGGGCAAAAAGGGCAGGGCCTGATCTCCAGCTTCCGGTTCGGGCTATTGTCGGAGGGCAAGGCGCGTGTCGTGCTCGACACGTCAGGGCCGGTGGTGATCAAGCGCGCGGAATTGAAGCCGACTTCCGGCAAGGCCATGGAGTTGACGGTCGTGCTGGCAACGACCTCGGCCAAGGCCTTCGGCGGCGGCACGGGGGCTTCGCAGGTCACGGCGGCGCCGAGGGCGGCAGATCCCGGGCCTGCCGCCATCGCGAAGCGCGACCGGGTGAAGCCTCTGGTGCTCATCGATCCGGGACATGGCGGCATTGATCCGGGCGCAGCGAGCGCCAGCAGCCTCAAGGAAAAGATGGTCGTCCTGGCGGTGGCCAACCAGCTGAAGGACAAGCTCACGGCGAGCGGGCGCTATGACGTGCGGATGACGCGCTCCACCGACGTGTTCATCTCGCTCGACCAACGGTTGCAAATGTCGCGCGATCTCGATGCAGACCTGTTCGTGTCGCTGCACGCGGATTCCATCGCGCAGAAGGGCACCGCCAAAACCGTGCGCGGCGCGACGGTCTACACCTTGTCTGAACAGGCGTCGGACGAGGAAGCCAGGCGTATGGCCGAGAAAGAGAACAACTCGGACGCCATCGCCGGCCTGCAGACCGCCAAGTTCGAAGAGACCGGCGAGGTGCGAAACATCCTCATCGACCTTCTGAAGCGCGAGACCTCTAATTTCTCGGCGGATTTCTCCAATACGCTGGTTAAGCAGCTCGGCTCGGCCATCTCGCTGTCGCAGAGGCCGCAGCGGTCTGCCGCGTTCAAGGTGCTGCGGCAGGCCGACACGCCCTCGGTGCTCGTCGAATTGGGTTACATGAGCCACCCGGAGGACGAGAAGCTGCTCAATTCGGCCGTCTGGCAGCGACGTGTCGCCGCGTCCATCGGCTCCGCCATCGATTCGTATTTCTCGAAGCGTACTGCCAAGGCCCGCTGAAATACCTGCGGGTGACCGGCGGCGCATTAGCTAAACTCGGCCCAGCGACGACTTGATGCCACATTCCATGCTAATGTCCTGTCTCGCAGCGTCGCCTCCGGCAAGTCCAACACTGGCAAGTCCAAGACGGGCAGGTCCAATATTGGCAGGTCCAAGGCTGGCGCGGACATGCCACAACAGCCGAACACCTACGCTCAACGGAACTAGAGGTTGATGCGCGAGCCCCCGCTATACCCGCCGGATCCGATTTACCCGCGCGATCCTTACATGCGCGATCCGGCGCCGCCGCAACCTCCCCAGCGTCGAAAGAAGCGGCGTAAGAGCCTGTTGCTGAGCCTGCTCGGCTGGGGCTTCGCGGCCGGCGTGGTCGTGTTCATCTGCGCGTCGGCTGGAGCCGCTTACGTCCTGTGGAAGGCGTCGCAGGATCTGCCGGACTACGAGAGCCTTTCGAAATACGAGCCGCCGGTGATGACGCGCATCCACGCGCACAACGGCGCGCTGATTGCCGAGTATGCGCGCGAGCGGCGCATCTTCGTGCCGATCAACACCATTCCGAAGCGCGTGATCGCAGCCTTCCTTTCGGCTGAGGACCGGCGCTTCTACGAGCACGGCGGCGTCGACTTCCTCGGCATCGGACGCGCGGTGATCAAAATCGTCGAAGCCAAGATCGCCGGCAGCGACCGTCGCGCCGAGGGCGGCTCGACGATCACGCAGCAGGTGGCGAAGAACTTCCTCCTGTCGAGCGAGCGCTCGATGGAGCGCAAGATCAAGGAGGCGATCCTCGCCATCCGCATCGAGCGCGCCTACTCGAAGGACAAGATCCTCGAGCTGTATCTCAACGAGATCTACTTCGGCATCGGTGCCTACGGCATCGCCGCGGCATCGCTCAGCTACTTCAACAAGGAGCTGCAGGATCTGACCATCGAGGAGGCCGCGTATCTGGCGGCGCTTCCGAAGGGCCCGAACAACTATCATCCGTTCCGCCGCGAGAAGCAGGCGGTAATCCGGCGCAACTGGATCATCGGCCAGATGGAGGAGAACGGCTACGTCTCGACCGAGGAAGCCGAGGCGGCGAAAGCCAAGCCGCTGACGGTAAACCTGCGCGGCACCGGTGCGCACATCTTCGCGGCCGACTATTTCGCCGAAGAAGTGCGGCGCACGCTGATGTCGCAGTTCGGCGAGGACAAGCTCTATAACGGCGGCTTGTCGGTGCGCACGACGCTCGATCCGAAACTGCAGCAGATTGCGCGCACATCGCTCATGAACGGCCTCGTGCAGTTCGACCGCACCAAGGGATGGCGCGGGCCGGTGACGCACATCGACATCAGCGGCGACTGGGGTAAGGCGCTGGATGCGGTGCAGAGCCCGAACGACATTCAGCCGTGGCGGCTGGGCCTGGTACTCAAGATCGATGCCGGCAAAGCTATCGTCGGCCTGAGGCCTGAGAAGCAGCAGGACGGCTCGCTCGTCGGCAAGCGCGAGGCGATCGAGCTCACGTTCGAAGAGATGAAGTGGGCGAAGACGAAGAAGGGCGCGCCGAAGGGCGTTGCCGACGTGTTGGCCGCAGGTGATGTCATTCTCGTCGCGCCGAAGGATCCTGCGAACGTCGCCGGTGTGTGGTCGCTAATGCAGATCCCCGAGGTGGGCGGCGGCATCGTGGCGTTGGATCCGAACACCGGGCGCGTGCTTGCTGTCGTCGGCGGCTTCTCGTTCGCGATGAGCCAGTTCGACCGTGCCATCCAGGCGCGGCGCCAGCCGGGCTCAGCGTTCAAGCCATTCGTCTACGCGGCTGCGCTCGACAACGGCTACAAGCCGACATCGATCATTCTCGATGCGCCGATCGAGATCGAGCAGGGACCGAACCAGGATATCTGGAAGCCGGAGAACTACGAGAAGGAGCATTCGGCCGGTCCGTCGACGCTCCGCTTCGGCATCGAGCATTCGCGCAACCAGATGACGGTGCGGCTGGCGCAGGATCTCGGCATGCCGATCATCACCGACTACGCCAAGCGCTTCGGCATCTATGACGATCTGCTGCCGGTGCTTTCGATGTCGCTCGGCGCAGGCGAGACGACGCTGCTGCGCATGACGAGCGCCTATTGCTCGGTCGCCAACGGCGGGCATCAGGTTCGCGCCACGCTGATCGACCGCATCCAGGACCGCTGGGGGCGCACGGTTTGGCGGCACGACCAGCGCGTCTGCGAGACCTGCAAGACTGACAGCTGGGCCAATCAGGAAGAGCCAGAAATTCCCGACGACCGCGTGCAGATTATGGATCCGCACACCGCCTATCAGATGACGTCGATCCTCGAGGGCGTCATTCAGCGCGGCACGGCGACGTCGCTGAAGGCGCTCGACCGCCCGCTGGCCGGCAAGACGGGAACGACCAACCAGGAGAAGGACGCCTGGTTCGTCGGATATTCGCCCGATCTCGTGGTCGGCGTGTTCATGGGCTACGACTCGCCGACGCCGATGGGCAAGGGCAATACCGGCGGCAAGCTCGCGGCGCCGGTTTTCGGTAACTTCATGAAGGAAGCGCTGGCGGATCAGCCGGCATCTCCGTTCCGTATCCCGCCGGGCGTCAAGCTCGCGCGCGTCAACCTGCGCACCGGCTTGCGTACGGGCGAAGAGGATCCGCAAAGCATCGTAGAGGCGTTCAAGCCAGGCGAAGAGCCGGACGACGCCTATTCGGTGATCGGCTTCACCGACCAGGGCGGCGGCATGCAGGGTCGCGACGACGAAAGCTCGGCCGACGATGCCTATTCCCCGCCGCAGCAGCAGCGGCAAATGCCGGGTTACAGCTCGGGTCGTGGCGGCCTGTGGTGAGCTAGCAGCGCAAATGGCCGCCGCATAGGCTGCGGCGTGCCTTCGCGTTTACAGCCGGGCGCTGCCTGACTATACCTGCCATCCCTATCCAGAAATCGCACCCGCCTCGGAGGCAACGATGCGTGCCGAACCGCAAAAGCTCGTCGATTCCATCAAGGAGGCCTTAGGTCTCCTGCGGAGGCATCTTTGACTGGGATACTGCCCAGCAACGTCTCGCTGAACTGAACAAGCGAGCAGAAGACCCAAGCCTCTGGAACGATAGCAAGGCGGCGCAGAAGGTGATGCGCCAGCGCCAGCAGCTCGAGAGTGCCATCAACACGTACCGGGATCTGGAGCGGGGCCTTGAGGATGGCGTGACGCTGATCGAACTCGGCGAGTCCGAGGACGACAACGACTCGATCGCCGAAGGCGAAGCCATGCTCAAGAAGCTCGATGCCGAGGCGCAGCGGCGCAGCGTCGAGGCGCTGTTGTCGGGCGAGGCCGATGGCAACGATGCATATGTCGAGGTGCATGCCGGGGCGGGCGGCACCGAGAGCCAGGACTGGGCTTCGATGCTGGCGCGCATGTACATGCGCTGGGCCGAGCAGCGCGGCTACAAGGTGTCGACGCTGGAGGAAAGCTCTGGCGAAGAGGCCGGCATCAAATCCGTCACCATGGAGATCAAGGGCGAAGGCGCCTACGGGTGGCTGAAGACGGAGTCGGGCGTGCATCGCCTGGTGCGCATTTCGCCGTACGATGCCAACGCGCGCCGCCACACGAGCTTTGCGTCGGTCTGGGTGTACCCGGTGATCGACGACGACATCGACATCCAGATCAACGAGAGCGAGTGCCGCATCGATACCTATCGGTCGTCGGGCGCCGGCGGCCAGCACGTGAACACCACCGACTCCGCCGTGCGCATCACGCACATTCCGACCGGCATCGCGGTGGCGAGCCAGCAGGAACGCTCGCAGATCAAGAACCGCGCCATCGCCTGGGCGATGCTGAAATCGCGGCTCTATGAGCTGGAATTGAAGAAGCGCGAGGAGAAGGCCAACGCGGAAGCGGCCAGTAAGACGGAGATTGGCTGGGGTCACCAGATCCGCTCGTACGTGCTGCAGCCGTATCAGCTGGTGAAAGATCTGCGCACCGGAACGCAGAGCACAAATCCTGCGGCGGTGCTCGACGGCGACATCGATTCATTCATCGAGAGCGCGCTGGCGCAGCGCATCAAGGGCGGCGCCTCGGTCGAGATCGCCGACATCGACTAGCGGCAGCGGCGCGCCGCTAATGTGTGGTTCGCTCCGCAATGGAGCGGGCCGCGGCGCGATTGTCATGCACAGTTTCCCAACCGCAGATTGAAACCCCGATTCGCTGAACGCGAATCACGATACCTTTGCGCGCATCGGGTAAAACTCGTTCGCCTACTGGGGGCGGAGATGCGGAAGCGCATATTTCTCGTCATTTGCATCGCTATGGCGGCTTCGGTGACAGCGCGCGCGGATGGCATTCCATCGGTGGCGACCGATGTGCCGGCATTCAATTGGTCGGGCTATTATTTCGGAGCCCATGTCGGCGCCGGCCTCAACAGGGCTGAATTCTCCGACCCTTACGGACCATCGATCTACGGCGACGATGTGCGCGCGCCCAACGCGATGATCGGTTTGCAGGGCGGCTACAACTGGCAAGGTCCTGCATCCAACTGGGTCTTCGGCGCCGAAGCCGACCTGACGTGGCTCGACGGTAGCGGCAGCGATACGTGCTTTGCCTACTCGGGCAACTTCATCTCCTCGAACTGCACCACGAGTCCGAATTTCGCCGGCTCGCTCGCGGGGCGCGCGGGATACGCAATCGGCCCATCGGGGCGGACACTGCTTTACGGCAAAGCTGGTGGCGCCTTCGTGCAGAACAGCATCGACACCTATCTCAATAAATCTTACGCGGGCACGCCGTTCAGCAAGACGGGGGACAGCTCGACGCGGTGGGGCTGGATGCTCGGTGCGGGCGTCGAGCAGGCCCTCTCGTCCGCGTGGTCGATGAAATTCGAATACGACTACATCGGGCTTGGTAGCGACGACATCAGGACAGTGGCGTCGGCAGAGGGAACTCCGGCCGGCGGATTGACGCCGATTGCGGGGCGCACCGCCAGCGTCGATCAGAACCAGCAGATGGTGAAGCTGGGGCTGAACTATCGCCTCGGCGCCGACCCGCATGCATTCGACTTCAGTGACGCGGCGGTTGCAGGGCGTGCTGCTCCCTATGGGCTTCCCGCCGGTTGGGGCTTTCAACCCGCGATGCGCTACTGGTACAGCGTCGGCCGCTTCCAGAAGGATCTTCCGCCCAGTCCCAGCGGGTCGTCCAAGAGCCTAATCTCGCGCCTGACTTACGACGACGTCTCGGCAAATAGCGGCGAGGCTTACGGGCGCATCGATACGCCATGGAATATTTTCGTGCAGGGCTTTGTGGGCGCCGGAAAGAATGACGGCGGCCACATGAACGACGAGGACTGGACCATCGATGAAAACACGCCGTACTCGAACACGATCTCGCAACTGAGTGATGCAGGCATGCGGTATGCGGTGGTCGATGCCGGCTATGACGTGCTGCGCGGGCCGGACTATCGTGCCGGGATCTTTCTTGGCTGGGCGCACATTGCGGAGAAATATCCGTCGACGAGTTGTCTGCAGATCGGCTTTGTCGCCCCGGGCGATGATTGCGCTACTTTCCAGAGGTTGCCGTTCATCACGGAAACGGACTCGTGGGGCG
Organism: Hyphomicrobium sp. CS1GBMeth3; assembly: GCA_943371625.1. Taxonomy (GTDB): domain Bacteria; phylum Pseudomonadota; class Alphaproteobacteria; order Rhizobiales; family Hyphomicrobiaceae; genus Hyphomicrobium_A. The sequence goes on along the minus strand of CALRVN010000160.1, from coordinate 868 downwards.
CGCTGCGTCTCGGCGTGGCGGCCGACGTTTGGCTGGCGCCTGCGCTGCAGCTGACGGGCAACTTCGCGTATCTGCCGTACGTATGGTTCGACGGGCGCGACGACCACTGGCAGCGCAATCTGCTGATCAAGGAGCATGGCGGCGGCCAGGGTGCGCAGCTCGAGCTGCTTCTATCGTACTACCTGACGCAAGACTTCAGCGTAGGCGTCGGCGGCCGCTACTGGGCGGCGTGGGCGGATGGCGGCGACATTTTCGGGGGAGAGCCGATGGCTCGATCCGATACCTACAGATACGAGCGCGCGGGTGTGTTCGTGCAGGGCGCTTATACGTTCGATTTCTGCTGCGCGACGACGGCGGCGCTGAAGTAGCGGCGAGAGCGGACGCGCGGAAGGGCAGAGGGTCCAGTGCTGCGGCGTTACCACGAATACACTGAACCCTGATGCCGTCGGCGTTTCGGTGCCGGAGCCCCGAGCCGTCTTCACTATAGCGCAAGAGGGAAAACGAACCGTCTCCACAGCCAGCGCCAGTCGCTTACGTATTGTGAATACGCGACCGAACATGACGCGGAGATGAATGGAATTTTCGGGTGCGGCGAGAGTGCTAACGCATCGGCAACAAGGGGCTGTGCCGCGGGGCGGATCGGCGTTGCAGGCGAGCCGCAACGCCGACAGATATTGCATTAGGTGAGACCGGAGACGCAGACCGTGGCCGAGCCCTTGAAGTTCGGGTTGGCGCGATACGTCATCTCGATGCGGTCGATGAAGCCGTACACGACGTTGAGGTCGTTCAGGTAGACGGCGTTGCCGGAAACCTGCAGGCGGATGGCGCTGAACTTGCCGTCGCGGCGGCCGACGCGGATGACGTCGCG
>CALRVN010000159.1:0-8746 GCA_943371625.1 Hyphomicrobium sp. CS1GBMeth3 | reverse complement strand
ATCAGATTGGTGAAGACCTGGCGCAGGCGCACGCTGTCGCCGCGGATCTCGGGCAGCTGGCGATCGATACGCTCGTCGAGCAGGACGCCGGCGGTCTCGGCCATCAGGCGGAACGAGGAGGCGGAGGCGCTGAGCACCTCGGCGATGTTCACCTCCCGGGCGTCCATCGTGTACTTGCCGCTCTGAATCTTGGAGATGTCGAGGATGTTGTTGATGACGGCGAGGAGATGGCCGGCGGCATCGTGGATGAGGTCGGCGTAGTCCGCGACCTCGGTGTTGGAAAGGCGGCGCTGGTTCTGCTCAGAAAGCAACTTAGAGAAGCCGATGATGGCATTGAGCGGCGTGCGCAGCTCATGGCTCATGTTGGCGATGAACTCGGACTTGATCTTGCTGGCGAGCTCGGCCTCGACGCGCGCGGAGCGCTCGGCCACGCGGGCGCGATGGCGCAACACGGCGTCACCCAGGAGCGAGGCGTACTCGTTCATGAGGGAAGCAGGTTTCGGGCGGGAGAGTGGACCGCTGAACATTCGCCTGGACAAACTGCGCTAGTTTTTCAGCGACCGTAGTCGGCGAACCATAACGGCGCGTTAACCGGCGTCTGCTCTTGAGACGAACAAAGGGTTTAGTGGCGTGCCGCCGCGATACGGCAGATTTGCTGATTGGTGGTCAGCGGGTGACGAAGCGGAACGGGACCTGAAGCTCGAGAGACTTGCTCGCTACCTCGCCAGGCGGCGGCGGGAAGGGAGCGGCACGGTCGAGCGAAGCGAGGGCGGCGTCGTCGAGGATCTTCGATCCTGAGCTTTGGAGGATAGTGCGGGTGACGATATCGCCCTTACTGTCGACAGTGAAGCCGACGAGAACGGTTCCGCTCTGGGTGGAGCGCGGATTGACCTTGCTGCGCTGGAGCTTCTTGGCGATTTCGCCCATGTAGAGGCGCCGCGCCGTCGCATCGCCGCCGGATAGCTTGGAGCCGACATTCTGCTGCTCGACAGCGACCATCGGGGCGATCTCCGGCGTGGTCACCTCTTGCGGCTTCTCTTCCTCGATCGGCTTGGGCTCCTTGATCTCCTGCGGAGCTTCGACCGTTGCCTCCGAAGACGTGATGATGTCCTTGAGCTCGGGCTCCTTGGTCTCGACCGGCTCGGCCGCCTTCATCTGCTGCATGGGCGCGATGTCGATGGTCTCGATGACCTCTTCGGCACCGCCGAGCATGGAGGAGCTTTCGAGCGAAATGGTCATGTCGGAGCTGAATACGTCGGGGCCGGAGCCTTGGTCGAAGGCCGATGTCGCCGGTTCCGATGTGATGAACGCAGCCGCGAGCGCGGCGTGCGCCGCGAGGGAAAGAAACACGGCGACTGGGCGAAGAAACGACATCGAATGACGCTGCGCTAACGGTTGGCTGGCGGAGCTGATGCAGTTTGTGCCTTGGCAAGCAGCGACACGCGCGCGTATCCGCTTTCGCCGACCAGCGTGAGGATGTCCATCACGTCGCCATAGTCCGCTTTCGTGTCGCCGCGGACGTAGACGACGGCGTCGCCCTCGCTCGCGCGGATATCACGCAGCCGTGGGACGAGGCTAGCGCGGTCGACGAACTCATCGCGGATCTGCAAGCGGCCGTCGGGCGCCAGCGTCACCACCATCGGCTTCTTGGATTGGCCAACGCGCGGGGCAGTCGTCTTCGGCAGCTCCACCGGGACACCGGCGACCATCAACGGTGCGGCGACCATAAAGATGATGAGCAGGACGAGCATCACGTCGACCATCGGCGTGATGTTGATCTCCGCCATAGGTCGATATGTTGCGCCGTCTTCGTCGTCGGCCTGAGAAAGGTTGACCGAGGCGCCCATCAGATATTCTTCCCTGCGCGCATCGGCACGACCGTTTCAGACGTCGGCCGCGACATCGACTTGGCGATGGTGCCTAGCGAGGATCCAGCGCGCGCTGCAAGACGACCAAGCGACACCGACACGGCGTTGTAGGCCATGACGGCGGGAATGGCTGCGGCCAGACCAAGTGCGGTCGCAAGCAGCGCCTCAGCGATGCCCGGGGCGACGGTTGCAAGGCTGGTATCCTGCTGCTGGCCGATGGCAGTGAAGCTGTTCATGATGCCCCACACGGTGCCGAACAGCCCAATGAACGGTGCCGCGGAACCAATAGTGGCAAGGAACGGAAGCCCTGCTTCCTGGCGCTGCAACTCGCTCTTCAGAGTGCCGCGCAACGCCCGCTCGATGCGCGCGCGCACCGCGGTGCGGTCCTCGCCGCGCGATGCGCCATCGACAAGCTCTTCTTCGCCGGAGGTGAGCAGCTTGCCTACCAAGCCGCGTTCGTGGCCGCTGGTGATGCCGCTCTTTGCGATGGCTTCGAGGCGCCCGGTCTGCCGCCGCAGCCACATGAGGCGCGCGATCTTCTCGAAGATAATCGCCCAGCACGCGACGGATGCGAGTACGAGGCCGATCATCACGCCTTTGACGATCGGATCGGCCTGCAGGAACATGCCGTAGAAGGTGTAGTCAGGCGCTACGGCGGCGGCGAGCAATGTCACTGTTCGTACCCTTTACTTGGAAATTTCCACCTTGGTCAGCGACTTCACCTTGAGACGCGCGAGGCAGTCGTTGAGGACGGCACCCGAGGCCTTGCACTCCATCACATCGTTAACCAGGAACTTGCCGATGTTCTCGCACTCGGTGCCATCGAGATCGAAAAGCTTAACCGTGCTCTTGTCGGGGCGCACGGGGGCGAGGTCGAGTGCGAAGCGGCGCCCGATGATCCCGTCCGACTGGAACAGTACGAGATCGAGCTTGAACGCTTCGTATGATGTCTGCGTCGCATTCGTCACAACGACGTAGGCTCGACAGCCTTTTTCGGATTTCTCGAGCTTATTGAGCTCGACCGAAATGCCGTCTGACGGGGCGGGCGCGGAGGTGTCCTGCGCGTAACCGGCGGTGGCGAAGAAAGTAGCTGCCGCGATCGCGGCGATGAGCGAGAGCGATTTCGATGTCATGGCTTTCACGGGTCGCAACCAAGCTGTTGATCTGAGTGCCTCGAATGCATGTGATGAACACGCCCCTATGTCAAAGACTTGGATGTCAAAGACGCGGCGGCTCATCTCGCTCGGGGACTGCTACGCGATCGATAGTGGATTGCGTCGGTTACGGTGCATGGGTTTTTCGCATCTCGCCATTCCTCCCTCGGCGACCGCTTTTGATTGCGCGGTCAGCTCTGTTGTTCGGCATCTTAGACCTCGAATGGAAATAGTTTCCATCGAAGTGCCGTTGAATGAAGTAACACGGCCCAGACAAGCCCTGTCAAACACGGAAAAACGTCTGACCAGATGCGGGAATTATTCCCGCATCTATCGGGAATAATTCCCGAAATCGATGCAGCGGGGTCACACTGCACGATGGTTATAGTGTTGCGGGGTGGTGCAACCTTGACCGAAATGTGGGCAGGCACTCTTCTGGCTTCAGTTAATTACCTTCGGCTTCAAAAAATATCCCGGCAAACGGGAAAATTTGGCGCCGACGGACGGCCGGAATGAGCACGCGGATAGTGGCGGCCCGCACCGAAGGCTCAACCGGAAGGAGTTGGTGAGTTAGTCACCTCGCGTACTGGGGGAGTAAGTGATGCGTTCCGCGTCTGCGTCTACGTTCGTATTGTGTCTTGTCATGGGGTCTTCGGCAGCGCTAGCGCAGGACTCCGGTGGAGCGGCTCCGCCGGCGGCAGGGGCCAGCACCGCCGAGCAGCTTCCCACCGTCGAAGTCGTGCAAGAGACGCCGACCCAAAAGGCAGTCCGCGCCAAGAAAAAGGCGCCGGCAGTATCTCCCCTCAGCAACGTCGGCAGCGGCACACCGAGCGCCGCGTCGCAGAGCGCTGGTAGCCAGGCCGCCGCCACCGCAGCTCCCGTGACTGTTGCGGCGCCCATCACGGTTCCGAGCGCGGTCACGAACGTCACTGACGCGGAGATCGATCGCGAAGGAACGGCGTCGATCCAGCAAGTGCTGCAGGCGCAGGTCCCGGGCATCATCCTCTCGGACGCTGCAGGTAACCCGTTGCGCGCGGAAGTCTCGTATCGCGGTTTTGATGCTTCTCCGGTGAGCGGACGCTCGCAGGGCATGGCAGTTTATCAGAACGGCATACGCATCAACGAGGCCTTCGGAGACGTGGTGAACTGGGACGTGCTCCCAAGCAACGCCATCTCGTCGCTGTCGGTCGTCAGCAACAACCCGTCGTTCGGATTGAATGCCGTGGGTGGTGCGGTGAGCATCTCCATGAAGGACGGCTTCAGCTACCAAGGCGGCGAACTCGACGTCATGTTCGGCTCCTTCGGTCGCCAGCAAGTCGGCGTGCAGGCGGGTGGCAACAGCGGCAATGCAGCTTTCTACGTGGCGGCAGAGGGCATCGAAGACGACAGCTTCCGCAATTACTCCGAGAGCGAGATCAAGCGCTTCTACGGCGACCTCGGCCTCAAGGGCAGCTTCGTCGAGGTGCATGCCAGCTTGACGGCCGCAAGCAACCACTTCGGTGCGACGGCAGCGGCGCCGGTCGAGCTGCTGGCCGACGACTGGGGCAACACGTTCACGTCGCCGCAGACCACCGACCTCGAGGTCTTGATGCCCACGATCTCGGCTACGGTGAAGGCAACCGATACGTTGAGCTTCTCGGGCGTCGGCTACTATCGGCGCTTCAAGAACCGCGTCGTCGACGGCAACCTGACCGAAGCGGGCCCGTGCGTGGGTGACGAAGAGTTTCTCTGCGCGGAGGAGGGTGCCGGCGAGCACCTCGTCGAAAATGGGACGACCGACCCCATCAATATCGGGTCCGGGCCAGGGGGATTGGATCTCGACGAGGACTACCTCGGCTCGATCGAGCGCCTGGCTACCACCAGCAGCAGCTGGGGCGGCGCCATCGAAGCACAAGAGAAGGCGCGGCTGTTCGGGATGCGCAACCTGTTCCTCGCCGGCGTCTCGTATGATCACGGCAACTCCAACTATAAGACGTCGAGCGAGCTCGGGGTCATTCAGCCGGGCTATGTCGTCGACGGCACGGGGGTCATCGTCAGCGACCCTACCGAGAACGAGCTTTCTCCGCGCAACCTCGATGCCGAGAACACGTACTGGGGCGTCTATCTGTCCGACGCGCTCGATGTGACGGATGAGCTCACGGTGACCGTGGGTGGCCGCTACAATTACGCCCGCATCAAGCTGACGGACAAAACGGGCCTGTTCGACGGCCTCAACGCGACCAACACTTACGAGCGCTTCAATCCAATGATCGGCGCGAACTACAAGCTGCTGCGGGGCCTCTCCGTCTATGGCGGCTACTCGGAGTCGAACCGTGCGCCGACGCCGGCCGAGCTCGGTTGCGCCGAAGAGGAGAATCCCTGCCTCATCGAGAGCTTCCTGACGGATGACCCGCCGCTGGAGCAGGTCGTGGGACGCACGGCCGAGATCGGTCTGCGCGGTCAAGGCACTCTCAACGGCGGCGTCTACACATGGGGTGCGGGTCTGTTCCGCACGCTGGCTTCCGACGACATTCTGCCTGTAACGCTGACTGATGATGGAGCGCCCCGTATCTTCTTCGTCAATGCAGGCGATACCCTGCGCCAGGGTGTCGAGCTATCGGCGACCTACGAGACGCGTAGCTGGAACGTCTACGGATCGTACGCCTTCGTCGATGCAACGCTCGACAAGTGCACCAATCCCGGAGAAGACGGTTTGTGCGCGTTCCTCGCGTCGGGCGATCGCCTGCCGGGCATTCCGCGTCACCGCTTCAAGGCCGGCTTCGACTATTGGCTGACGCCGAAATGGAAGTTCGGTGCGGATCTCGTGGCCGCGAGCAACTCTCCCTTGTTCCCGAACGAGGCGAAAGAGGACGCGGACGAGGAGGGTGTTCCCTCTCTGCTCAAGGGCTACACGCGCGTCGATCTGCATACCTCCTATGACGTCACCGAGAGGTTCCAGATCTACGGTCTCGTGAAGAACCTGTTCGACAAGCGGTACGGTCTCTACGGCACGTATTTCGAGGAGCCCGCCGAGGTGCCGGTTTTCGACAGGCCGAACCTCTCCGATCCGCGCACGATCTCGCCGGCACTGCCCTTCGCGGCCTACGGCGGCATCAAGATCAAGTACTGACCTGACGAAGTTGACTACTGCCGACCCGGGATAGTTTTACCTGTCGGGTTGCCACTTCGAAGCCCTCCTCACGCGCTGTGAGGAGGGCTTTTTCGTTGTGCGTGCCGTGTGCGCAGCCTGTGCGTTGCCGGAGGGCAACTTTTCGCGCGCGATACACAGTTGCCGTCAGATGCTGCGCTTGACGCAGGGGGCAGCCCATTACCCAATTATTTCAGCGTTCGGAAATGAGTCGCTGCCTAAGGCAAGAAAAATCGGGAAAAATTCCCGAAAGCGGCGCGACTTCTATCCCAGTCAGTGGCGTGAGTTCGAGAGGAGTACAGCGGCAAAAACATCTGCACTAAGGGGGACGAAATGGACGGACGGGGTTTGAGGCGCTTGGTGGGCGCGGCCGGGGTGACGGCTTTGCTTGCCGTGCCAGCGACAGCACAACAGACCACCCCGGCACCACAGCAGCCCTCGCCACCGGCAGCCGGTGCAGCTCCGGCTACGTCGGGCGCCGGAACGACGACCAACCCGTCGCCGGCTCCAGCCACGCCTCCCGCCGGTCAGACAGCACCTCCGACGCCGGCGCCGTCGGCAAACCAGTTGCCGCCCGTCGACATCATTCAGAAGAAGGCGCAGCCCGCGCCTCAGGCCGCGCAGAAGAAGCAGGCGCCGAAGAAGCAGGCTGCGGCTCCGCCTCCTCCAGTGGCATCGCCTCCGCCATCCGCCCCGCCGCCACAGCTCGACACCCCGGCGGTCTATCAACCGGGTGAAGGCGGAATTGACAGCGGTACGGTGCAGATGTCGCCGGTCGAAGGCAGCGCCATCGCGATCGGCAAGTACCCCGGTGCGGTAGGTCGCGCCAGCGACGCCGACATCGCGCGTACGGGCTACACGTATGTGCCGGAAGTGCTGCAGCAGACCGTTCCCGGCGTCATTCTGGAAGACGCTCAAGGCAACGTGTTCCAGCGCAACCTGCAGTTCCGCGGCTATGAATCATCGCCGGTCAACGGCGTGCCGCAGGGCCTCGCCGTCTATCAGAACGGCGTGCGCATCAACGAAAGCTTCGGCGACATCGTCAACTACGACTTCCTGCCGGACAACGCGATCAGCGGGATGACGATCATCGGCGCCAATCCGGTGTTCGGTCTCAACGCGCTGGGCGGCGCGCTGACGATCATGATGCGCGACGGCTTCAACTATCAGGGCGCAGAGCTGAACGTGATGGGCGGCTCGTTCGGCCGCTACCAGGGCGGATTGGCGGTCGGCGCCAACAGCGGCTCGTGGGGCGGGTTCATGGCCCTCGAAGGCATCCACGACGACGGCTACCGCGACTTCTCGCAGTCGCGCATCCGGCGCATGTACGCCGACATCGGCGCGAAGGGCGACGGTACCGAGTTCCACTTGAACTTCACCGGCGCCGCCAACTTCGTCGGCGTGACGGCTGCGGCTCCCGAGCAGCTGCTCGACCTCAACTGGAAGAACACCTTCACGTCGCCGCAGACGACAAAGAACCAGGTGGCGATGATTTCGGGTAACGGCAACATCGAGGTGTCGCCGACCTGGTCGCTGCAAGGCGTCGGTTACTATCGCTGGTTCAAGCAGTCGCACATCGACGGCAACATCTCCGAGGCCGAGGAGTGCGATGCGCCCTTCGCCGGACTGCTCTGCCTAGAGGGTGAGGTTGCGGGCGGTGTCGGGCCGGGCGTCAATCCGGACGGCACCATTCCTGCCGACATCGCCGATCCGCTGGGATCGCTCGATGCGACCTCGCAGCTCACAAACAGCTTCGGTTTCGCAGGTCAGGCGGTCAACAAGGACTATATCGCCGGCTACAAGAACCAGTTCCTGATCGGCGCAAGCTACGACCAGGGCAACGTCTCCTACGGCGCCACGTCGACGCTCGGCTCGTTCCTGCCGCAGTTCGTCGTCAACAGCATCGACATCCTGCTGACCGAGCCTGACGATGTTTCGCCGCGCAGCCTGTCGACGACCAACAACTACGTCGGCCTCTATCTGTCCGACACGATCGACCTGACGAGCGAGCTCGCGCTGACGCTCGGCGGCCGTTATAACTTCGCTCGCGTGATCATCGAGGACAACTCGGGCAACGCGCCGGAGCTCAACGGCAACAACTCGTTCCAGCGCTTCAACCCGATGGTCGGCGCGACGTACCTCCTGCATCCCGGTTTGACGCTGTATGCCAGCTACGCGGAGGCCAACCGTGCGCCGACGCCGGCCGAGCTTGCTTGCGCCGATCCGGAGTTCCCGTGCTTGCTGGAAAGCTTCCTCACGGCTGATCCGCCGCTCGAGCAGGTCGTGTCGCACACCTGGGAAGTTGGCTTCCGCGGCAAGATGGAAGGCGTGAGCAACGAGCGCTTCGAGTGGACCGCGGGTCTCTTCCGTGCGCTCAACTCAAACGACATCTATACGGTTGCGGCGCCGATCACCGGACGTGGCTACTTCGACAACATCGGCGATACGCTGCGGCAGGGTATCGAAATCGGCGGCCGGTATACCGACCCGCGCTGGATGATCTACGCGAACTACGCGCTGGTGCACGCGACCTTCCAGTCGAGCTTTGTGCTGCCGTCGCCGAACAATCCTGTGGCCTTCGAGTGCGGCGAGGATGA